>DATFOP010000328.1:0-3206 GCA_035265505.1 Propionibacteriaceae bacterium
ACTAGTGATCATGGACGAGCCGACCGAGGGCCTGGACCCTGTCATGAAGGAACGCTTCCTGCAGTTGCTCGACGAGCATCGGGCGACGGGCGGCAGCACGCTCTTGTCGTCACACATTCTCTCCGAAGTTGAGCAGGTCTCCGACCGAGTGGTCGTGCTGCGCGCCGGCACCGTCGTGCGGGAAATCAGCCGGCACGACCTGGAGGGTCGAATCCGTCATTGCGTGGCGACGTTTGCGCCGAGAGCGGCCGCCGCGGTGCCGGCGACGCTGCCTGGCGCATTCAACGTCGCGCGCGTTGGCGACACTCTGCGCTTCGACCACAGGGGCGACATGACTGCTCTGATCAGCGCCCTGGCGGACCAGCCCGTGGTTGATTTCGTCAGCGAGCCGGGCAGTCTGCTGGATGTCTTCTTCGAGGTCTACGGGACGGATGCGCGGTGAATCCAAGCGTTCTGAGCCACGTGCTGCGGCAGGCCGTCCGGACGGCCAGCGCGCTATGCGTCGGCACCTTCGCGTTCTTCTACTTGGTATTGACGGCCTCGTCGAGCTTTCTCAGCCAGGCGACCTTTGACGTCCCGTTTCTTCGGAATCCTCCGCGGGCCATGCAGGCCCTGTTCGGCGGGTCGATTGACTTCCTGCACGCCGGAGGCTGGCTGGTCACTGCGCTGGCGCACCCCATCACCCTGGCGCTGTTCACCGCCGCTGCGCTGACCGTGCCGGGAGCCATCGCGACCGAGGTCGAGCGAGGCACGATCGATTTCGTCCTGAGCCGGCCCATCCGGCGGAGTTCGTACCTCCTGGCGGTCGCCACCGCTTCGTTGATCCTCGTCACCACGGCACACCTGTCCGCGCTGCTCGCCACCCTGCTCGCCCGGCAGACGATCAGCGGCGTAGACGACCTTTCGGCGAGCGGCCTCCTCCGGGTGGTCTTCGGCTCCTGGACGATCTTCGCGGCCGTCTCGCTGGTCGCCGTACTGATCAGCGCGAACGCCAGCCTGCGCAGCCGGGCTGTTGGCCTCTGCGTCGGGTTCGTGGTCTTGAGTTTCTTGATCAATGTCGCGGCGTTGATGCTCGATCAGCTCTACGCGCTGCGTCGCCTATCTCTGTTCCACTATTTCCAGGCCGCAGAATTTCTGGACTCCACATCTCGGTTGCCAGATCTGATCGTGCCGGGTGTGATCGGCGTGATCGCCCTGCTGGCTGCCGTGCTGTCGTTCTCCAGGCGCGACATCGTCCGCTGAGCTCAGTCGGCAGCGAGCCACGCCGCGGCGTCCGCGGGCAGGGCACTCTGCTCGAGCGGGGCGCTGGACAACAAGACTCGGGCAGAAGCGTCGAGCGCGATCGGCTCGCCCGAGATGTTGACGACGCAGCGCAGCGTCGGTCCCCGGTCGAAGTCGAGGACACCATCGGCCGAGTCGCGCCAGGAGAACTCATCGGACCGCAGTCCGGGGACCTGGTGGCGAAGGCGCAGCGCCGAGCGATGCAGCGACAGCATCGACTCCGGGTCCGCAGCCTCGGCGGCCACGGTCAGTGACGTCCAGGACTCGGGCTGCGGCAGCCATGGTCTGACGCCGTCCGGTGCAAACCCGTACGGAGGGTGCGTCCCGCTCCACGGTAGCGGGACGCGGCAGCCGTCACGTCCGCGGATCTCCCCATCGGTCCGCTTGAAAACCGGATCCTGAATCGCCTCGTCCGGCAAGTCCTCAACCTGCGGCAGACCGAGCTCCTCACCTTGGTAGATGTACGCCCCGCCCGGCAGGGCCAGCGTCAGTAGCGCCGTCGCCCGAGCCCGTCTTGTACCTAGCGCCAGGTTCGAGACCTCGCCTTGGCCGTCGCTGAAGTGAGCCGACGACGTCGTCTTTCGTCCGTAGCGAGTTACCAGGCGCACCTCGTCGTGGCTAGCCATCACCCAGGTCGCCGGCACGCCGATTGGGTCGAACTGGTCGAGCGTCGCGTCGATCACCTCTCGCAGCGCTGCGGCGTCCCAGGATGCCTTCATATACGGGAAGTTGAATGCGCTGTGCATCTCATCGGGCCGCAGGTAATTGCTCAGCCGCTCCGCGCTACTGACGATGGCCTCGGCGACGAAGACGCGGTCGCCGTCGTACGTGTCGGCGAGGCTTCGCCACCGGCGGAACACATCGTGCACCTCATCGACGTCCCAGTGCGGGTTGTCCACCCAGTCCAGGGTCATGAACCGGAGGTCGCCGCCGTAGTCGGCGTCTGGCAGGCCTTCGGCCTTGCCGAGCGCGGGAGCCGCATCCACCCGGATTCCGTCCACCCCGCGGTCGAACCAGAAGCGCAGAATCTCGTCGAATCCTTCGAGCACCGCCGGGCTTGTCCAATCCAGGTCTGGCTGCTCCTCGGCGAAGGAGTGCAGGTACCACTGGCCGGGCCGGCCGTCGGCCTCGACGATGCGCGTCCAGCCCGACCCGCCGAAGCAGCTGATCCAGTTGTTGGGCGGCTCGTCGCCGTTCTCGCCCTTTCCGTCACGGAAGAAGTAGAGCGAGCGTTCCGGCGAGCCGGGCGGCGCCTTGAGTGCCGCCTGAAACCAGGGATGCTGATCCGAGGTGTGGTTGGGAACCACGTCGATGATCACCCGAAGCCCCAGCTGGTGCGCCTCCCGGATGACCGCCGCCGCGTCGTCGAGGGTGCCGAACAAGGGATGGATGTTACGGAAATCGCTGACGTCGTACCCGCCGTCCGCCATCGGAGAGGGATACCAGGGTGCGATCCATATCCCGTCAATCCCCAGTTCGGCCAGGTACGGCAGCTGGTTACGCAAGCCCAGGAGATCGCCGTCGCCGTCGCCATTGCCATCGGCGAAACTGCGCGGATACACCTCGTAGATCACCGCGTACCGCCACCAAGGCACCTCCGCGGGGAAGTCCAGCGGCGCCATGCTCACCAGACCAGAGCGTCCGTCGAGTCCACCCGTACCGTCAGTCATGATCGGGCCTCCCTCCAGTCACCCGGCGCCATCGCACTGGCCCGTACGGCGGAATGTACTGCACTGGGATCAGGGGGAGCAGTCGACCGCGACGGAAAGGGCAGCGCATATTTGCCGCATTCGAGCATCCCCCAGCCGGCCAAGACGATCGACAAGGACAGCGAGCGACACGCTCTCCATCGAATCTAGATTCACCGCCGAGCGTCGGGGGACGGGATCGTCACCGGGGTCAAGCACGACCTCGCTGGCCAGGCC
>DATFOP010000329.1:0-4655 GCA_035265505.1 Propionibacteriaceae bacterium
GATCATCTCGATCGCGTTCAAAGAGGCGCCGAAGAGTATGTTTCCCGCTGGATCAGGTGTCGGCTCGTCCGGTCCGGACCATTTGACTTTTGATCTTGCTGATGAGTCGAAGGTCTCGCTGTCGTTCTACGGCAAGCGACCGGGACCCGGCATGAAGCTCGACAAGCTGAGCATGCAGTTCTCCACCCAGGAAACCGATCGCGCCGGGGACATCCTCGAGGCGTACGAGCGGCTGATCATGGACGCCATGCGCGACGATCACACCCTGTTCACCACGGCCGAGGGTATCGAGAGCCTCTGGGAGCGGTCAGAGCCGCTGCTGCAGAACCCGCCGCCGGTCAAGCCGTACGCGCCGGGCACCTGGGGGCCCAACGCCATCCATCAGCTGGTTGCCCCGCACGCCTGGCGGCTGCCTTTCGAGCGGGCCTGGCGGGTCAAAAAGGCCTAGACAGCAGATCGTGGTTAATCCACCACCGATGTCGGTGGAGGATTAACCACGATCTCTCCACAGGCCCTGAATGGCCGTCAGGTCGTCCACAGATTTCGCCTCTCGTGATCGATCTGCCACGGGATCCGCATCTGTCTGGACCGTGCAGCCACGTCAAGAGGTTCCTTCCGCGCTTCGCCGGCTCGCGCAGTCGCAGGCGGGGGTGTTGAGTCGCGAGCAGGTCCTTGGTCTCGGGCTGTCGTCGCGAGTG
Organism: Propionibacteriaceae bacterium; assembly: GCA_035265505.1. Lineage (GTDB taxonomy): Bacteria > Actinomycetota > Actinomycetes > Propionibacteriales > Propionibacteriaceae > Microlunatus. Next base: position 699 of record DATFOP010000329.1, read on the forward strand.
ATCGAGCGCCTGATCGCAACGGACCGCTGGCGGCCGCTGGCTCGTGGCATCTACCTGACGGTGGCCAGCGATCCGTCGTGGGATGCGCTGGCGTGGGGCGGAGTTCTGGCGGGAGGCCTAAAGGCTCGGCTTGGACCGCGATCTTCGGGGCATCTTCATCGATTGATCGAGGCCAGTCCGGACCCGGTCGATGTGCTTGTTCCCGCGGCAAACGGTGCCCGGCGGGCGGGACCCTGGCAGTTCCTACGTGAGCGTCCGGATGCACGTTCCCCGCGCTCCGTGGGCTCGCCACCGCGGCTCACCGTCGAAGCGACGGTGCTCGACCTCTCTGCATGCTCGACGGAGGGTGAGGTGGTAGGGCTGATCACCACTGCGGTGCAGCGCCGGCTGACCACACCCAGACGGTTGTCGCGGGCGATGGATGCACGCTCTCGTCAGCGGCACCGGCGGCTCATCAAGGTTCTTCTCCACGATGTATCCATCGGCGCCGAGTCGGTACTGGAAGTGTCGTACCTGCGAAACGTCGAGCGGCCACATGGCTTGCCGAGGGGGCTTCGGCAGCAGAGCCGGCACGGCTTGCGCTACATCAGCGATGTCGGTTACGACGAGTACGCCCTCCTGGTCGAGCTCGACGGCCGAGCCGGACACGAAGGGGTCGGTCGGTTTCGTGACATGGATCGTGATAACCGCTTCGCCTCCGTGGGCTGGGTGACCCTCAGATACGGGTGGTTTGACGTGGTGGAGCATCCCTGCTCGGTCGCGCGGCAAGTGGCCGCCGTCCTCACGGCTCGTGGTTGGCCCGGTCGGTTGCGCCGTTGCCCGCGCTGCGCCCGCCTACCTGAATGATCGCGGTTAATCCTCCACCGACATCGGTGGAGGATTAACCACGATCAGGACGTGGCTCGGGAGACCAGTTAGTCGGGACGGACGGGCGTCATGGTGGACCGTCCGTCAGACGGAAACCGGGCTCGGCTTTGCGAGAAATCGAAGGATGACAGTCCTGGCGCGTCGAGGGGTCGTTCGCCGCCCGTTCCTGTAGCAATGAGGCAATGTCGCAGCGGTAAAGCGCGGCCCGCGACAGGCTAAGCTAAGGCAGTGCTTCGACCGGACGGCCGTTTGAATCACGATCTTGACCCTCACGATCGGGGGCCTCAGGACGCGTGTGGAGTCTTCGGCGTTTGGGCGCCTGATGAAGAGGTCGCCAAGCTCACCTACTTCGGGCTCTACGCGTTGCAGCATCGGGGGCAGGAGTCTGCGGGCATCGCGGTCAGCAAGGGCACCCAAATCATGGTGCACAAGGAAATGGGTCTGGTCTCCCAGGTCTTCAACGAGAACGCCCTCAACTCCCTCGCTGGTGCGCACGTCGCGATCGGCCACTGCCGCTATTCGACCACCGGCGCCAGCGTCTGGATGAACGCCCAGCCGACCTTCCGCCCGACAGCGACCGGCGGGATCGCCTTAGGCCACAACGGCAACCTCACCAACACCCTGGAATTGCGGGAATGGCTAAGCCGTCGCGATCAGGCCGAGGATTCGTTGCTTCCGGGGTCGCTGTTGAACGAGGCCACGAACGACACTTCCTTGATCACCGCCTTGCTGGCGACGTTTCCCGGACTCTCGACCGAGCAGGCAGCGATCGAAGTGCTGCCCCGGCTGCGAGGGGCGTTCAGCCTGGTGTTCATGGACGAGGAAACGCTCTACGCCGCTCGGGATCCGCAGGGCATCCGGCCGCTCGTGCTCGGCCGGCTGGAGCGGGGTTGGGTGGTGGCCAGCGAGACGGCGGCCCTCGACATCGTGGGGGCGTCCTTCGTCCGCGAGATCGTTCCCGGGGAGCTGCTCGCCATTGACGCCGACGGCCTGCGGTCGACCACCTTCGCCCAACCGGACCCTAAGGGCTGTCTGTTCGAGTACGTCTACCTGGCCCGCCCCGACACATTGATCTCCGGCAACCGGCTGCATTCCGTACGGGTCGAGGTCGGCCGGACACTGGCCCGCGAGTATCCGGCCGATGCGGACCTCGTGATCCCCGTGCCGGAGTCGGGCACGCCGGCCGCCATCGGCTACGCGGAAAAGTCGGGAATTCCGTACGGGCAGGGCCTGGTCAAGAACTCCTATGTCGGCCGGACCTTCATCCAGCCCAGCCAGACCATCCGCCAGCTCGGCATCCGGCTGAAACTGAACCCGCTCCGGGATGTGATCGGGGGCAAGCGGCTGGTCGTGGTGGACGACTCGATCGTCCGCGGCAACACGCAGCGGGCGCTGGTCCGAATGCTGCGTGAGGCCGGTGCGGTTGAGGTGCATATCCGCATCTCCTCGCCACCGGTCCAGTGGCCCTGCTTCTATGGCATCGATTTCGCCTCCCGGGCGGAACTCATTGCCACAGGTGCCAACACCGAGGAGATTTGCCGCTCGATCGGAGCTGACTCCCTGGGCTACGTGTCGCTCGACGGACTGGTGGCGGCAACAAACGTCGCGAAGGACAAGCTGTGCCGCGCCTGCTTCGACGGTATCTACCCGATCGAGCTGCCGCTGAGTGAGCGGCTGGGCAAGAACATCCTGGAAGACCCCGTACGCACCGACGTCGACGGTCTGGAAACAGTCGTCGCTGGAGTCGGCGCCGCAGACGCATTGTCGCGTCCCTGAAAACCCCAACGACTCGGGACATGGCATGACCGAAAATTCGGCTTACGCTGCCGCAGGTGTGGACATTCAGGCGGGTGAACTGGCCGTCGATCTGATGAAGGAGTCGGTCGCCAAGACGCACCGGCCGGAAGTGCTCGGCGAGCTGGGCGGCTTCGCCGGGCTCTTCGACGCCAGCAAGATCGCTCGCATGTCGCATCCGGTTCTGGCCACCTCCACCGACGGTGTCGGTACCAAGATCGCCATCGCCCAAGCGCTGGATGATCACTCATCGATCGGGTTCGATCTGGTCGGGATGGTGGTCGACGATCTGGTGGTCTGCGGCGCCGAGCCGCTGTTCCTCACCGACTACATCGCCTGTGGCCGGGTGGTCCCGGAACGGGTTGCCAGGATTGTGGCGAGCATCGCCGATGCCTGCGTCGAGGCGGGTTGCGCGCTGATCGGTGGTGAGACCGCGGAGCATCCTGGGTTATTGGAGCCGAACGAATACGACCTGGCAGGCGCCGCAACTGGAGTCGTCGAACGCGATCACATCTTGGGGGCCGACCGGGTGATGCCCGGCGATGTGATGTTGGCCATGGCCTCCGACGGCTTGCACTCCAACGGCTTCTCGCTTGTCCGGCAGGTGCTTTTCGATCGGGCGGGCTGGTCGCTGGATCGTCACGTGCTCCAGCTGGGAACGACTCTCGGGGAGGAGCTGCTCCGGCCGACCCGGATCTATGCGCAGGCGTGCCTGGCGCTGATCGCTGCCGTCGAGGTGCATGCGCTGAGCCATATCACCGGCGGCGGACTGGCCGGAAACCTGGCGCGGGTCATTCCAGAATCATGTGAGGTGCACATCGATCGGACCTCATGGCGCCCAGCGCCGATCTTCGACATCTTGAGCCGGGTCGGTGGAGTCTCCCGGGCGGACCTCGAGGCGACCGTCAATATGGGCGTCGGAATGGTTGCCGTCGTGCCGGAGGAATCCGTCGATGCGGGCATCCGGCTCCTCGCCGAGCACGGCGTGCTGGCCTGGGTCTGTGGATCGGCGGCGCCGACCGGATCGGGGACTCGGGCCACAGTCACGCTCTTCGGCGAATACCCGCACGAGTAGTGCCGCGGCTATCCTGAGACACACGCTCGGAATGTCGCGCCGAGATTTGCACTGGTTGGCGCATTAGGTAGCCTTGCCCTCACGACATCAACCATTCTTAAGCCGCGGCTAACCGCGAGCGGACAAGTGCGAGGGGGTCGACCCACTATGGGGCGCGGCCGTGCGAAGGCGAAGCAGACAAAGGTCGCTCGCGAACTGAAGTACCGGTCAGTCGACACGGA
>DATFOP010000330.1:0-10364 GCA_035265505.1 Propionibacteriaceae bacterium
GCCGCGCGGTAGGCAGTGCCGACGTCGCGGGCGTCGATGTAGCTCCAGAAGTTTGCCTTGCCGAGGCTAGGGTCGTCCCACTCGTCCTGGAACCGGCCGTAGCCGTCGGGAGCGATGACATTATTGATCCGCAGCCCTACCCAGGCCGTCTCCGGGTAGCGGACCGCGACCGCGTCCGCGATCACTTCGCTGATGTACTTGCTCAGGGCGTAAGCATTCGGGGACGGATGCCACTCGCTCTCGTCGAACGGGATCTGTGTGGGGACTGTGCCCTCGGTCAGCAGGCCGGTGGCCATCTCACTCGAGGCGTAAACGACCCGCGGCACCCCGACATCGCCCGCCGCCTGCATGAGGTTGTGCGCGCTCAGCACGTTGTTGTCAAAGACGTCGATCTGCGCCTGGCCGCTCGGGGCAGGGTTAGCCGCCAAATGACAGATTCCTTGGGGGCGGAACTGGAAGAGCGCATCGTAGACCTTGCCCGCGTCCGCCAGGTCTACCCGGCAGAACTCTCCTGGCAGCTCCAGCTCTGGTCGACTGACGACATCGAAATTTACGACCTCGTGACCGGCCTGCGCTAGGAGACGAACAACCCACCGTCCGGCCCGCCCCGTTCCTCCTGTTACGACGACTCGCATCTAGGTAACTCCGTCCATCGTCTGCAGTTCGGCTGCTGGGTCGTGCATCCGCTGCTGACTGGTTCGTGATCTTGACTGGCATCCGCCTCGTCTCACTAGCCAGAATCAATGCCAACCAGGGAGGTTCCGTCACGTTTTCGACCGGCTGGCTGCTGCTCAGCAGCAGCTTGCTGGTCCTGTGGGGGATCCACCTCGTCATTCCGTAGCTTCGCTAACTGAACAGGAGCGCCAGCGTTGGGAGTCGGCAGATCCGGTTGCGGCCGCGACTCACTAGGTGTGTCGTCGGTTGCTGCTGCTCTGAGAAAGGCAAGGGCGGCACCGTTGACCACGATCTCGACGCGTTCCCCAGTCTCGCAGTCCAGATGGCCCGGCACCCTGGCGTGAACCCGTAGACCGCCGCCGGGCCAGACCAGATCGAGCAGCCGGTCGTGACCGAAGTAGTGCACCCGTTCGACGATGGCCGGCCCGTCCTTCGCCGGCCGTACGTTGAGCTGCTCCGGCCGCAACATCACTTCAGCAGCTCCCCACGGCGACGGCACGCGCAGCGGAATCCGGCCGAGCGGAGTCTCCGCATACCCATCACGGACCGTTCCTGGGACAACCAATGCGCTGCCGACGAGGCGAGCAGTCTCCAGATCAGCAGGGCACTCGTAGACATCGCGGGTAGAGCCCACCTGAGTGAAGCGGCCGGCGACCATGACAGCCAGCTCATCTGCGAACGACAGCGCCTCGCCCTGGTCATGGGTGACCAGCACGGACGCCACACCAGCGCTACGCAGCATCTCGGCCGTTGCCGCACGGGTGGCCGCCCGAAGGTCAGCGTCGAGAGCAGCGAACGGTTCATCCAGCAGCACCAGCGCCGGCCGGCGGGCCAGGGTACGCGCCAAGGCGACGCGCTGCTGCTGCCCGCCGGAGAGTTCGTGGGGGAAGCGGTCGAGGAAGCTCGCGTCCATCGAGACGAGATCGAGAAGCTCAGCGACCCGCAGCCGGTCACCGCGCTGGCGTCTGTGGAGGCCGAACTCCAGATTGCGTCGTACCGACAGGTGTGGAAACAGCGAGCCCTCCTGCGCCACATAGCCAGTCCGGCGACGCTGCGGAGGAACCCAACTCCCCTGTCCGACCACGGTGACACCGGCGATGTCGACTTGCCCGGCCGCTGGGCGCTCAAACCCGGCAACCAGCCGGAGCAAGGTCGACTTGCCGCATCCAGAGGGACCCAGCACGGCTAGGGTGTTGCCGGCCGGGACGTCAAGGTCCAGGCTGTGCAGGATCTCGACCGCGCCGTACGCGTGCCGCAGACCTCGGATCGAGAGCGCGAATGTCATCGTCGTCGTAACCTCCGCGATTGTTCGAGCATCAGGTAGGCCAGTGGAACCGAGATGGCGATCATGACTGCGGCGTACGGCGCGGCTGCCGCATAGTCCAGACTGTCGCTGTGGGCCCAGAACTGGGTGGCCAACGTGGTCGTTCCATTCGGTGCCAGTAACAAGGTGGCGGTCAGTTCGGTGCAGACGGCGAGGAAAACGAACGCTGCACCGCCGGCCACTCCCGGAGCGATCAGCGGCAGAGTGACCCGGACTAGCCGCTTAACCTCCGATGACCCCAGGGCGCGGGCGGCGTCGTCCAGCTCTGGACTGGCCTGGGCCAGCCCGGCACGCAGGTTGACTAGCGACCGTGGCAGGAACAGCATCAGATAGCACGCCGCCACGACGGCTGTCGTCTGGTACAGCGAATCGGCCCAGCGAACTGTCAGTGTGACAAGGGCCAGCGCGACCACTACGCCTGGTAGCGAGCTCGTCAGATAGGCACATTGCTCAAGGGCTGTGCTCGCCAGGTTGCGCCGGCGGACGGCAAGCCAGGCAAGGGGTAGCGCCGCCAGAGTGGTGACCGCTGCCCCGATCAGCCCGAACCGGAGCGTGCTGAACAAGGCTGTCATCAATTCGGAATCGATCCCGGTGTCGTAGGACCACCAACGCGCGACTGCGTACACAGGCACGCCTACGGCCGCTACGAGAAGCCCGCCGAGTACGGCAACTACCGGCCAGCGGGCCAAATCCAGGCGGACTGGCACGGGCAGGCGTGCTGCTCCGGCGCCGACCCGCGCGTATCGCGCCCCGCCCCGGGCCAGAACCTCTAGCGTGACGAACAGCAGGCTGCATGCCACGAGCACTCCGGCGAGCATGGTCGCCGCCGCACCGTTGAACGTCGATTGGAACTGCACGAGGATCACGGTGGTGAACGTCTCATAGCCGATCATCTGCAGGGCCCCGAACTCGGCGAGAATGTGCAGCCCGACCAGCAACCCGCCCCCGAGGATTGCGACCCGCAGCTGGGGTAGTACAACGCGTACGAATCGTTCTACAGGCCCGAGCCCCAACGCCGCACCGGTCTCCTCCAGCACTGGGTCGAGGCCGCGCAATACAGCTGCTGCCGGCAGGTACACGAACGGGTAGTACGAGAGCACCGTAATCGTCGTTGCTGCTGGTAGTCCCTCGAACTGCGGCCACAGCGACGCCCAGGCGTAGCTGTTGACGAACGCTGGCACGGCCAGTGGCGCGACCAGGACGGCCGCCCAGACTCTCCGACCGGGGAGGTCGGTGCGCTCGACTAGCCAAGCCGATACAACGCCTAGCAGTACGCAACCCAGGAGGCAGGTTCCCACCAGCGCCAGTGTGTTGCCCAGTAAGTCGGCCACTCGGGGTCGAAACAGCGCTTCCTGGGCCCCGGCCCAGCCGAGCGCGTACGACTCGGCGATGATGTAGCCGATCGGGATCAGGCCCAGCAGACTGACTGGTACCGCCACCAGGTAGAGAACCTTGTTCGTACCACCGCCAGATCGCTGAATCGACGCCGCACCCGGCGCCGCTAACGTGGTCAGATCAACCCCGCATTGCTCATCAGCTCGATCACCTTCGGTCCGTTGAGCTTCGACGGGTCGACCTTCGGCGGGTCGAGCTCGGACAGGGGTTGGAGCGCTGGGTTTGCCGGCACCTTCGAGCCAACCGTGTACTCGAACTCGGCGCTGTCCGCGAGCGCCTGCTGACCCGTCGGGCCGGTAATGAACTTCAGAAACCGTTGCGCCTCGTCAGCGTGTTTGGCGGTCTCCAACACACCGCCACCGGAGACAGACAGGAAGCCGCCCGGATCCTTTCCAGTGAAGAACAGCAGCTTGGCGTTGTCGCTGTTCTCCTTGGTCTTCGCCTGGTCGCGATACCAGTAGTAGTGATAGATGATCCCACCGTCGATCTCGCCACTGTTCACGCCCTGCAACACAGTGTTGTTACCGGTGTAGTTCTTGTAATTGACTTTCATTGCCTGCAGCCAGGCCTCAGTTTTCTCCTCACCCTCGAGCTCAAGCATCGCGCTGACGATCGCCTGGAAGTCGGCACCGCCAGGTGCCGCCCCCCACCGACCCTGCCACTCGGGCTTGGCCAGATCCATGATCGACTCCGGCAACTCCTCAGTGCGCAGGCGATCGGTGTTGTAGACGAACACTGTCGACCGGGCGGCGATACCGACCCACTTGCCGGTGCTGGTGGAGTACTTCTTGGGCACTTGCGCCAGCGTCGCAGAGTCGATATCGGCGAACATGCCGGCGTTCTCCACGACCGCCATCGCCGGTGAGTTCTCGGTCAGAAACACATCGGCCGGACTCCGGTCACCCTCGGCCTTGATCTGATTGGCCAGCTCGAAGTCCTTGCCGTGGCGGAGCACAACCTCGATACCGGTTTCCTTGGTGAACGCATCGGCCCAGATCGTTGTCATCGACTCATGCTGAGCGTTGTAGACGACGAGGGCATTCGGGTTGTCTTGGGCCGTACTTGACGGGGCCCCACCGCAGGCGGCCAGCGCGACCATCGCGAACCCCGTACCGGCGACGGTCAGCAGGCGCCCTAGGTACACGTTGAGACCTCCACAGTGCTCATGGCTACTAGCAGATCTTAGGATAGCCTTTGCAAACTTTGGCTTACCTAATCTATTGACAAATGGCGGTGGGATGAGCACCTCAGGAGTGAGTTTTGTTGACCAGCTCTCGTCCCACGCGGACCAGCCCGCGCTGCTGAGCAGCTCCGAGGTCGTGACCTATCGCGATCTGGACTCGCGAGTCAACGAAACGTTGGCACGGCTTGGGCACCAGCGTCGCCTGGTACTTCTCGAAGGCACGAACACAGTGTCCGCGGTGACCACTTACCTCGCAGCCCTACGCGGGAACCACCCATTGTTGCTGGTCGATGGCGGGCGGCCGGATCGGCTCTCCGAGATCGTCGACACATTCGATCCCGACGTCATAGTCGGCCGGGGCTGGAGCGAGCGGCGTGCGGGCACCAAACACGAGCTGCACCCCAACCTGCGGCTGCTGCTGTCCACCTCAGGATCGACGGGTTCCCCGAAGCTGGTCCGTCTCTCAGCAGACAACCTGCAAAGCAACGCCGAATCGATTGCCTCATATCTGAGGCTGACCCCGGACGACCGAGCGATCAGCAGCCTGCCCCTGGGCTACTGCTACGGCCTCTCAGTGGTGCACAGCCACCTTGCCGCCGGCTCCAGCGTCGTGCTCACTGACCGGTCGGTGATTGATCCGCAGTTCTGGCGGCTGGCCCAAGACCTCGCCATAACCTCGTTTGCGGGAGTCCCCCACACATTCGCGCTGCTCGATCGGACCGAAGAGCCATGGTTCACCCTGCCAACGCTGCGATACGTTACGCAGGCAGGCGGGCGCCTGACCCCCAGCGAGGTGCAGCGGATCAGTCGTCTAGGCCGACGCCACGGATGGGGCCTTTATGTGATGTACGGCCAGACCGAAGCAACCGCCCGGATGAGCTACCTAGAGCCCCGAGAAGCAGAGCAACACCCCGACAGCATCGGACGGCCAATCCCCGGCGGCACGCTGCGGATCGATACGCCCAGCGCGGACGGAGTCGGGGAGCTGGTCTACAGCGGGCCGAACGTCATGATGGGCTATGCAAGCAAGCCAGCAGATCTAGCCCAGCCAGGCACTTTAGCCGAGCTCCGGACCGGTGACCTCGCCCGCCGAGACGGCGAGGATCGCTTCACGATAGTCGGCCGAGCCAGCCGATTCGCCAAGCTGTTGGGGCACCGAATCGATCTCGACCAGCTCCAGGGAAAGCTACGCGGATACGATCCCGAGCTGGTTTGCGTCAGCGACGATAGCCGGCTCCTGGTCGCCGTGACTCGGGCCGACCCGACCCTGATTCGGCGGGCAGTGTCACGGTTGACCGGCCTGCCGCCACTGCTCGTGTCCGTGCGGCAGTACGCCGAGATTCCGCGACTGCCCAATGGAAAGCCCGATCTGCCGGCGCTTGCCGCGTCCCCAAATGTTGACCTCAAGCCGGTGGGCGATCTGGTCGACACCTTACGACGCGCGTACGAGCAAGCCCTCGGCTACGACCACGTCGCCGAATCGGCAACCTTCGTACAGCTCGGCGGGGATTCATTGAGCTTTGTCGAACTCTCCGTCCGCCTGGAGGAACTGCTCGGACGCCTGCCAAACGGATGGCCCGAGATGAGCATCCATGAGCTGGCGGGAACCGCCGGGTCGATCCCCGAGCCCGCGAATGAACCGAAACCCGCGCCGTCCACCGAAACTCTGAAACCACGGTGGGCATGGCTCGACGCCAGCATCGTGCTCCGCGCGCTGGCCATCACCATGGTCGTCCTCGTGCACTTGGAGATCTGGGGCGGCGTACGCGGCGGGGCACACCTTCTGCTCGGCATCGCCGGGTTCACCTTTGCCCGCTTCCCGCTGAGCGCCATCCGGCAGAGCGATCGAATCGTCGGGTTCGCACGCTCGATTACCCGGCTCGCGGTCCCCAGCATGCTGTTCATCGCCATCGTCGTCGTGGCTACCGGCGGGTACAGCGTCGCGAACATCTTCCTGGTCAACCACTACTTCGGTCCGCCCCGATGGACCGAGACCTGGAACTTCTGGTTCGTTGAGGCATTGGTCGAGATCCTGCTCGCGATGCTGGCCCTGCTAGCCATCTCCGCAGTTCGGCGATTCGAACGGCGGCACACCCTGCTCCTGCCTGCGCTGCTGCTCGGTGCAGGCCTGCTGTTCCGGTACGACGTGTTCGGCCAGGGCGACGTGGCGATGCGCTACGGCCGCCCGCACATGATCTTCTGGCTGTTCGCCCTCGGCTGGCTCGCGCAGCGTGCTCAGACGGCCTGGCAACGGGTAGCAGTCAGCGTCGTAGTGGCTGTCACCCTGACCGGATACTTCCTAGATGAGCCGGTACGTGGACTTGTCGTACAGGTCGGACTGCTGATGCTGATCTGGCTACCCACACTGCCCGTCCCACCGCTGACCGCCTCCCTGTTGCGCGGTCTAGCCGCAGCATCCCTGTGGATCTACCTCACCCACTGGGTCGTCTGGCCTCTCTTGCTCAACCGGCTGGAGCTGCCGCGCCTCCTTGTCGTCGTCGGCTGCCTGCTGGCGGGGATGATCATGGCCGCCGCGGTGACCATTGTTCAGCGGAACGTCACCCGCGCCTGGCGTGGAACCGCCATCACGACCACGCCGACCGCAATCCAGGGCAACGCCGATCCGCCGCCCGCGCACTCCCGCGGGAAGCCAGCGGCGGACGCGGGCGGAGCCGACGAGGTGGACGGGCTGGCCGACGTAGCGCTCATCGACGCGGACCCGGCGGACGAGGGCGCAATGCGGGCGGCTGCCGTTACCGTGAGCTCAGCTGACCGCTGATCGGGTCGCCATCGTAGGAGGTGGCCCCGCCAGTCAACCCGAATAGCGGCCAGCAGGAGTGTCCGGTTGCAGCGCCTGCCGCACGGTCTTGCCGACGACCTCGGGGCGGCCGCGGGCAACATCCCCGCCGGTCCAGTTTGCAAGCAAGGGGTTACGAGTTCGAGTCCTGTTGGCTCCACCCCTAATGGGAGTGCAGCAGCGTCTCGTTGAGCATTCTGTTGCCCCAGCTCGCTGCCGGTGAGCACTGTGAAACCCCTGGCCTTATGTCGAGGTCGGCGGCGGCTGCCGGAGGGCTTGGCGGGATCACGTGATCAAGAAGCCCGGTCCCCCTGACGTTTGGTTCCGGGCTGCTTGCAGGAGTCGACCGTCAGAACCCGGAGCCGGGTCCAGCTGTTCCCCTAACTTGAGCGGGACCGACAGGTTAGAGGGTAGTACGGCTGGGTATATGGGTGTCCATCGTGGCGTGGAATGTCGATTTATACCTTGGGGGAGCCATGAAGATCATTGGCAGGTTTGCGTTGGCTGCGGTTGCGACGGCAGGTCTGGTATTTGCGACCAGCGGCCCAGCGGCGGCGGATGTTGTTGTGAATCCACATAAGCATTGCGTGCTGACGCCTGACGGCTGGGTCCTTATCGCTGAAGGTCTCTCCGAAAATGCACCGGTTTATCCCGCTCTGAGGGAATTCCACCTGGACGTGCACTCAGGGGAGCCGTCTCAGCACCTAACCATCAGGTCAATTCCTATTGGTGACGAGGACTGCTCCCGGCTTGAGGGGCTGGGAGCGCGGGCTGCTGACTTAGACGTTGAAGACGAAGAGTTGGGGCTCACTAATATCAGCTAGGTAGCCGACCGGCTCGCGGTATCCTCACAGCTGCCTCAGAACTCGGACCCGCTACTACGAACGCGGCAGCTTGACGCCTTCGGGTCGTGGATTCTAGTGAGAGCGCAGTTGTTTCTGAGTTGCTGTACTGCCAGCCGCGTACAGCAGTAAGTACAGCGATAGGACCTTGCCAGCTTCTTAATGTGGAGTTAGTGACCCGGCCCGTTCGACGAGAAGGGCCGGAACCTCCCGGCACGATCGTCGATTGCCTGCACGGCCTGGTTCCTTTGGCTGGTCATCTCCCGGTTCGTGCTTCTCATCTTCTCGACGCACAGATCCGGTTCGCGCGACAGCGTCCGATACGTTCCTGCGGGAGCGTGCTGAATAATCAGGCGGTCGATTCCCGGTCGTCGTTATGCGCCGATCGCGGCGCGCACTTGGTCCAGCATGGTTTTCTCGCCTTGACTGACCTGTGTCGCACCGAAGCCCATGAAGCCGCCCTCCTTGGCAGCGTCCGCAGCGGCCTGCGCGGTCATGAGCAGCCATTCCTTGAAGGCAGCTATTTCCTCGGCGGCCGCCTTGGAGCTCACGATGGCACTCACCGCCCGCAGTTCCTCCAGTATCTGTTGCCCTGCCTGCGTGGCGTTGGTCGGCTTGAAGTCGCTCAGCGGGTTCTGTCTCTGCTGTGTCATCGCCTGGACGTCCAACGCGATCTCGGCAATCAGCTGTTCGCGAGTGGGCGGGTTGGTCGCCGATTTCAATGACGCCGTGGACTCCCTGGCAAGCTCTATCGGGCCGCCAGGGTCGGCCAGGGAGATCGCCATCCCCGCCACGAACGGTGCGCGCCGAACGCGGGTCCATTCCTCTTCGGTGAAGTCACTCTTCGTCGTCATACCCGCCTTCTTCACTGGATCTTCGCCGCAGGCTAGCTTGGCATGTTTTGCTGCTCGCCAATGGCCACCCCGAGAAAGAGCGTCCGCGGACTGCTCGGTCGCGGCATGATGGCACCATGACGACCAGCCTGGCCGGCACGGAGGGCGGCCCGCTCCGGGTCGCCATTGTCGGGTGCGGGAACATCGCGCATCAGCACGCGCGGGCGTATGCCGGGTCCGGCCGCACGGAGTTGGTCGGGCTGGTCGACATCGTGCCCGAGCGCGCCGAGGCGTACGCCGACACCTACGGTGGCCGGACCTATCCGGACGTGACGAGCCTGATGAGCGAGGCTCGCCCGGACTTGGTCAGCATCGTCACCCCGCCCGGCGCGCATGCCGAATTGGCGGCGAAGGTGCTACGGGCGGGTGTGTCAGTGTTGATCGAGAAGCCTCCGTGCCCGACCCTGGCCGAGTTCGACGTCATCGCCGAGGCGGAGCGGGCCGGCGGAGGCACTGCGTACGTGGTGTTCCAGCACCGGCATGGGTCCGGTGCTCGCAGGGCCGCGGAGTTGCTCGGCTCCGGCGCACTCGGCCGCCCGCAGATCGCGGTGTGCGAGACGTTGTGGTTTCGGCCGGACAGCTACTTTGATCCGGACTGGCGGGGCACCTGGTCGGGCGAAGGCGGTGGCCCGACGCTGGGGCATGGTATACACCAGATCGACCTGCTGCTGCACCTGCTGGGACCGTGGCAGCACCTCACGGCCATGGCGGTCCGGCAGGCGCGACCCGTGGAGTTCGAGGACGTGTCATTGGCCGTGGTCAGGTTCGAGAACGGCGCCGTCGCCTCGGTGGTCAACAGCCTCCTGTCACCACGCGAGCTCAGCCGGATCCGGATCGACACCACCGCTGGCACGCTGGAGGTCAACCACGTGTACGGGTATAGCGACGCGGATTGGGCGTTCGTCCCGGTCCCGCACGCGTCGGCGGCGGCGAGCCTGGGCAAGGACCCAGGCACCCGCGACGCCACCGGTGCTGTGCGCGACTCCACGCCGGAGAAGTCGGACGGTGCGAACGATCTTTGGGCGGCCAGCGCCGGCATCGACGTACCGAGCAACCACGCCGCTCAGATCACCCGTCTGGTCGACGACCTGCATGCGGGACGCACCCATCAGACCACCCTGGCCAGCACCCGGAGCACGGTCGAGTTCGTCAGCGGAGTGTATGCCTCCGCGCTGCTCGGCAGAGAAATCCTGCGGGAAGACCTGGTGGCTGGCCACCCGTTCTACGCCGACCTGAGCGGCGGGATGGCTGCCGA
>DATFOP010000331.1:0-6536 GCA_035265505.1 Propionibacteriaceae bacterium
CATCTTGACCCGATCCATGGCCGTGTTGACCTCTTTGACCCAGGTGCGCAGCTTCGGCGCCTCACCATCCAGAGCAGTCTTGGCCGTCCGCAGGAAGTTGGACACCGAGACGCCCGGCACCTCGACGGGGTACTGCATCGCAAGGAACAGGCCGGCACGGGCCCGCGCGTCGACGGTGAGCGACAGCAGGTCAGTGCCATCGAGCGTCACCGACCCTGAAGTGATCTTGTACTTCGGATGGCCAGCAATCGAGTAGGCCAGCGTCGACTTGCCTGAACCGTTCGGACCCATGATGGCGTGCGTCTCGCCGCTGCGAATGTTCAGGTCGACCCCCTTCAGGATCGGCTTAGACCCCGCCTCCGTGTCTACCGACACGTGGAGATCGCGGATTTCAAGAGTGGACATAAGCGGATCAAGACTCCTGGGTGTTCTGGGTTTCGAGAGAAGAAGGGTCGAGCGGTGAGGAGACGTCGACGAGCACATCGTCACCTTGCACTGAGCAGCGATAGATCGCCACGGGCTCGGTGGCCGGCAGCCCGGTCGGCTGGCCGGTACGGAGATCGAAGCGAGAGCCGTGCAGATAGCACTCGATCTCACCGTCCCCCACATCTCCCTCTGACAGCGGGATGGATGCGTGGGAGCACTCGTCGGCGATGGCGTAGAACTGGCCGTCACTGTGCACAATCGCCAGCTCTGTCCCGCCGATCTCCACCGGAATGGCCGATTCGGGAACGACGTCAGCCGCCCGGCACGCTCGGACGAACTCGCTCATGGGGCCACCCCGGCGTTGATGTTGACCGCGAGCTCCGCTTCGAGTGTCTCCAGCAGCTGGCTCTCGAGCTCCGGGACACCGATCTTGCGAATGATGTCGGCGAAGAAGCCATGCACGACCAAGCGACGGGCCTCCGACTCGGAGATACCGCGGCTGCGGAGGTAGAACAGTTGCTCGTCATCGAACCGGCCAGTGGTCGAGGCGTGTCCGGCACCCACGATTTCGCCCGTCTCGATCTCCAGGTTGGGTACCGAGTCGGCGCGGCAGCCGTCGGTGAGCACCAGATTCTTGTTCGACTCATAGGTCTCGATGCCCTCGGCCACCTTGCGGATCAAGACGTCGCCGATCCACACCGTGTGTGCGCCGCGACCCTGCAGCGCGCCCTTGTAGTCGACGTTGCTGCGGGTTCTCGGCTGATTGTGATCGACGAACAGCCGGTTCTCCAGATGCTGGCCGGCGTCGGCGAAGTACAGGCCGAGCAGCTCAGCGGAACCACCGGAACCTTCGTAGCGCACCGAGGTGTTCATCCGGACCAGGTCGCCGCCGAACGCCACGGCAAGATGACGAAGGGAGCCGTCGCGCTTGATCAATGCGTGGTGGTGAGTGTGGTGCACCGCGTCGTCGGCCCAGTCCTGGACCGCGGCGACGGTCAACTGGGAGCCTTCGCCCACGACGATCTCTACGTTGTCGGCGAAGGTCGCTGATCCTCGGAACTGCAGCACGACCGTGGCCTTGCTGAAGGGCTCGGCGACGATCACCGCGTGCCCGGCCGAGGCCGCATTCGTACCGCTGCCGGTCAGCGTCAGCACGGCCGCGCTCTCCAGCACGGCCTCCTTGGGAATCCGCACCGTCACGGTCTGGGTCGCCGCTTCATATGCCCGGGCGCTGATCCGCTCGTTGGGAACGTAGCCGCTGGATCCCTTGATCGGATCGGCCGCCGGGACGATCGCCACCGCCACCTCGTCCGGTGCCTGCACGTCGACGGTGAACTCGCGGCCGTCGAGCGGTGCGTCTTTGTGCAGGTTGCGAAGTCGCTTCAGGGGGGTGAAACGCCAGATTTCCTCCAGCCCCGTCGGCACCGGATGATCATCGACGCGGAACGATCCAGCAGGATGCAGGTGACTGGCAACCTGATCACTGGTCTCGACCGCGCCCGCAACATTGGGAACGGCAGTCAAGGTCAGCCCACCGCACCTTCCATCTGCAGCTCGATGAGCCGGTTGAGCTCCAGCGCGTACTCCATCGGCAGCTCGCGAGCGATCGGCTCGACGAATCCGCGGACGATCATGGCCATCGCCTCATCCTCGCCGAGGCCGCGGCTCATCAAGTAGAACAGCTGATCGTCGCTGACCTTGGACACCGTCGCCTCGTGCGCCATGGAGACGTCGTCCTCCCGCACGTCGACGTACGGGTAGGTGTCGGAGCGGCTGATGGTGTCGACTAGCAGCGCGTCGCACTTGACGATCGAGGCGGAGTGCGATGCGCCCTCCTGCACCTGAACCAGACCACGGTAGGACGTACGGCCGCCACCGCGGGCCACCGACTTGGAGATGATCGAAGACGAGGTGTGCGGCGCGCAATGGACCATCTTGGAGCCGGCGTCCTGATGCTGACCCTCACCGGCGAAAGCAACCGAGAGGGTCTCGCCCTTGGCGTGCTCGCCCATCAGATAAACGGCTGGGTACTTCATGGTCACCTTCGAACCGATGTTGCCGTCAATCCATTCCATGGTGGCGCCGGCCTCGCAGGTGGCCCGCTTGGTCACCAGGTTGTAGACGTTGTTCGACCAGTTCTGGATCGTGGTATAGCGGCAGCGCGCGTCTTTCTTGACGATGATCTCCACCACCGCTGAGTGCAGGGAGTCGGAGGAGTAGATGGGTGCGGTGCAGCCTTCGACGTAGTGCACGTAGGCGCCCTCATCCACGATGATCAAGGTGCGCTCGAACTGGCCCATGTTCTCGGTGTTGATCCGGAAATAGGCCTGGAGCGGAATGTCGACATGGACACCCTTCGGCACGTAGATGAACGAGCCACCTGACCAAACCGAGGTGTTGAGCGCCGCGAACTTGTTGTCACCGACCGGGATGACAGTTCCGAAGTACTCCCGAAACAGGTCCGGATGCTCCTTCAGCGCCGTATCGGTGTCCAGGAAGATGACACCCTGACGCTCCAACTCCTCATTGATCTTGTGGTACACAACCTCGGACTCGTACTGAGCGGCCACGCCGGCCACCAGCCGCGCCTTCTCCGCCTCCGGGATGCCAAGCTTGTCGTAGGTGTTCTTGATGTCGGCGGGTAAGTCTTCCCACGACGTGGCCTGCTTCTCGGTCGAGCGAACGAAGTACTTGATGTTGTCGAAATCGATATCGTCCAGCTCCGCGCCCCACGTCGGCATCGGCTTGCGCTCGAACAGCTTCAGGCCCTTCAGGCGCAGATTCAGCATCCACTCCGGCTCGTTCTTGAGTTTGGAGATGTTGGCGACGATCTGTGGCGTCAGGCCACGCTGCGCAGCGGCGCCGGCGACGTCGGAATCGGCCCAGCCCCACTCGTAGCGGCCGAGCGCCTCCAGATGTTGATCTTGAGTCTGTCCGGTGCCCACCGGACGGGTCGTCGGATCCTGGGTCTGGGTCATATCACGCCTTCTTGTTGGTGGTGTGTTTTGGACGCTGGCTGAGCCCTTCCAGGCGCTCAGCAAGCCCTCTTTCCAAGCCGGGCCCTTCAACGGGCTCGGGGCGCCGATGGGGAATGTGAGTTGTGCAGACACCATCGCCGTGGGCAATGGTGGCGAGCCGTTGGACGTGTACGCCGAGCACCCGCGAGAACATCTCGGTCTCGACTTCGCAGAGCTGTGGGAACTGCTCGGCGACGTGAGCAATCGGACAGTGATGCTGGCAGAGCTGCTCACCGATCGCGGACGGCAGGGTCGAGGCAACATAACCGTCGTCGGTAAGGGCGGCGGCCAACGCCTCGGCCGGCGTCGTTTCCGGGCCTGCCTTCGTGACGTTGTCCCGGTAGCGATCCTCGACGGCAGCGATACGCGACTGGGCGAACCGGGTGACCGCGTCAGGTCCTCCTGTTTCGGACAAGAACTCGAGCGCAGTGTTGGCGAGATCGTCGTACGCGGAGTAGAAATTCGCGCGTCCGGCGTCGGTCAAGGCGAAAACCCGAGCAGGACGGCCGCGTCCACGCGCTCCGTAGACACGCTGTTCCCGGGCCTGGACATGACCAGTGGTGAGCAGCACGTCAAGGTGGCGACGTATGCCCGCAGGGGTTAGGCCGAGGCGCGTGGCCAACTCGGCGGCGGTAGACGGACCATGCTTGAGAATTGAGCTCTTGACCCGCTGCCGGGTCGAGGCGTCAGCCTCCGCTGCCGATGACCCCGCGGCGCCCGTGGCTGCTCGCTGGGTTTTCACAACATCAGTGTGCTCTTATTCGATCGGCACATTCAAATAAGGTCGGCCTTAGTTGGCGTCGGGTTCGTCACAGTGCGGCTGGGTTGGCGGCACTGGCTGGTCAGTCGCCGAGCCACCGCTGGCACGCGTAGCGAGCTGCTAACCCGCGAAGGGCGTTATGCGAGCCTGTCGAGGCAGCAACGGAATCCCTAACCGCGACCGTCCGCAACAATGAACGCATGCTGCTACCTGTCATGCCCCCGGTGGCACCGATGCTCGCAAAGTCGGTGCCGCAGATTCCGGAAGGTTCGCTGTCCTTCGAGCCGAAGTGGGATGGCTTTCGATCGATCGTGTTCCGCGACGGTGACGAGGTGGAGATCGGCTCCCGTAACGAGCGGCCGATGACCCGCTACTTTCCGGAAGTCGTCGAGGCGATCAAGCAGAGCATGCCCCAGCGTTGCGTGGTGGACGGCGAGATCATCGTCGTGGTCGGCGACCGGCTCGAGTTCGAGGTGCTCCAGCAGCGGATCCATCCGGCGGCGAGCCGCATCAAGCTGCTGTCGGAGGAAACGCCGGCCAGGTTTGTGGCGTTTGATCTGCTCGCGCTCGACGACGTCGCCTACACCCACGAGCCATTCGAGAAACGGCGCTCGATCTTGGAAGAAGCCTTGGCGAATGCTCAGCCGCCGATTCACCTGACTCCTGCGACCCGCGACCACGATCTGGCTCAAAGATGGTTTTCGCAGTTCGAAGGTGCGGGACTCGACGGCGTCGTGGCGAAGCCGCTGAACGGGACGTACCAGCCTGACAAGCGGACCATGTTCAAGATCAAGCACCAGCGGACGGCGGACTGTGTGGTGGCAGGGTACCGGGTGCACAAGAGCGGCCCGGACAGCATTGGCTCCCTCCTTCTCGGCCTGTACAAGAACGACGGCGAGCTGGCCAACGTTGGTGTGATCGGCGCCTTTCCAGCCGCCCGTCGCAAGGAGCTCTTCACTGAACTCCAGCCACTGGTTACGACCTTCGACAACCATCCCTGGGACTGGGCGAAGTTGGCTGAAGGCAATCGGACGCCACGAAGTTCGGAGTTCAGCAGGTGGAACGCTGGGAAGGATCTCTCCTTTGTGCCGCTGCGCCCGGAACTCGTCGTGGAAGTGCGGTACGAGCACATGGAGGGCGACCGCTTCCGACACACCGCCCAGTTCAACCGCTGGCGCCCAGACCGCGATCCACGCTCCTGCACCTACGAGCAGCTCGAAGAGCCCGTGCAGTTCGACCTCGAAGACATTCTTTCCGGGCGACCATGATCGACACAGACGCAATCGGATGATGCGACCCGGCGTACGACACCTGAGTAGGTCGAGGACGCCCGCTTACGACCGGGTCGGCCGGTCTTGCCCGTCTTCGGCGATTCGCAGCGCCGGCAGGTCAGTGGAGATGACGACCCCGGCGCCGAGGAACTCCGATGGAGCGGTCATGAGTGGGTTGAGAAGGCGGCCAACCTGCGGTGCGAGGGTGTCCAAAGCTGCTTCGCTGTGCTCCTTGCTCTGCCACACGTTGATCACTAGCCGGCGTCCTTGATTTAGGTCAATCACCAGGCTCCCGACGTAGCCGGGCTGGCCAGCATGGAGTGCGTCGAACTCCTCGACGTCCTGACGAGCGTTCGCGAGTCGATCGAGATCAAAGGTGTTGAGT
Source organism: Propionibacteriaceae bacterium (assembly GCA_035265505.1). Lineage (GTDB taxonomy): Bacteria > Actinomycetota > Actinomycetes > Propionibacteriales > Propionibacteriaceae > Microlunatus. Next base: position 5,860 of record DATFOP010000331.1, read on the forward strand.
CTGACGATCGCGAACACACGCGCCCCCTTTGTTCAAGCTTAGAGCGGCGATTGGTCAGGGTCGAGCGAGTCGGCGAGCAGACCTCCCTGCCCATTAAGACGCACACGTAGCCGAGCTCGAGGAGCTCACGACCGCGCCGTCGACCTCGGTGCAGCCTCGGTGCCGCCGCTCATGTCGAGCCCGAATGACTTAGGGCGGTTGGGGTGCGCTGGTGGTGTAGGTGTGGCCGGTGGGGGTGGTGATCATCACGGTGTGTGGGCGGCTGTGCCGCCCATCCTCGGTCACGGTCGCGGTCCAGCCGGGCATTTCGCGGACGTAGTTGCCGCGTTCACACAACCCGCGCCCATTGGCCAGCGTGGTGGGTCCGCCGTCGGCCCGGCGGTGGACATGGTCGAGGTGGCGGATCGGCGCATCGCAGTAGGGGTCGCGGCAGGTTCGGTCCCGCAGGCTGATCAGCTGGGCCAGCCAGCCGTCGAAGCGGCGGCGGAACCGATCCCCAGCCACGATCGGCCCGCCGGCCGGGGCGGTGAACAACCGCCGCCACCACACCCGGCCCCGGCTGGAGCGCAGCAGGTCCCGGCAATGCCGGCCGGGACCGGGCCGCGACCGAGGATCTCCGCCGGTGCGGCCGCTGTGGGATTGAGCAGGGAGTTCAGCGGCATCAGCAGGTGGACTTC
>DATFOP010000332.1:0-7776 GCA_035265505.1 Propionibacteriaceae bacterium
CACCTGGAACATCCTCGTCACATCGATCTTGGTGTTGATGGTCTTCCCGATCTTGGCTGCTGCCTTGCTGGTTCTCGAGGCCGACCGAGTGCTCGGTGCCCACGTCTTCGACGCGGCCACGGGCGGACCGATCATGTGGCAGCACCTGTTCTGGTTCTTCGGCCATCCTGAGGTCTACATCATCGCGCTGCCGTTCTTCGGCATCATCACCGAAATTTTGCCTGTCTTCAGCAAGAAGCCGATCTTCGGTTACGTGGGCCTGGTGGGCGCGACTCTGCTGATCGGCGCCTTGTCGATGGCCGTGTGGGCGCACCATATGTTCACCACCGGCGCCGTTAACCTGCCGTTTTTCTCCTTCATGACGATGCTGATTGCGATTCCCACCGGTGTGAAGTTCTTCAACTGGATCGGAACCATGTGGGGGGGCAACATCGCCATGCAGACTCCCATGCTCTGGGCGGTCGGCTTCTTGGTCACCTTCCTGTTCGGTGGCCTGACCGGCGTGATCTTGGCCAGCCCCCCGCTGGACTTCCATCTCAACGACAGCTACTTCGTCGTTGCCCACTTCCACTACGTGGTCTTCGGCACGGTCGTCTTCGCCATGTTTGCCGGGTTCTATTTCTGGTGGCCAAAGTTCACCGGCCACATGCTCGACGAGACCTGGGGCAAGATTCATTTCTGGCTGCTATTCATCGGGTTTCACACGACGTTCCTCGTGCAGCACTGGTTGGGCGTCGAGGGTATGCCCCGACGGTACGCGGACTACCTGCCGAACGAGGGCTTCACGGTACTCAACCAAATCTCGTCCGCCGGCGCCTTCCTGCTGGGTGCGTCGAGCCTGCCGTTCCTGTACAACGTCTGGAAGTCCCGGCACAACCCGAAGGTCACCACCGATGATCCATGGGGCTGGGGTCGGTCACTGGAGTGGGCCACCTCCAACCCTCCGCCTCGGCACAACTTCACCGCGATTCCTCGTATTCGGTCCGAGGCGCCTGCCTTCGACCTGCATCATCCGGAGGTGGCGCTGTTGGAGTACGACGACGAGGAGGAGGGGGAAGAAGAGGAGTTCTTCGAGGAGACTGCGGTGGATGCAGGCGAGGACACGGGCCGCAAGGGCGAGCTTCGGGCTCGGGTCCGGGGGACGACCAGCGACCTCGCTGCACGGTACGAGGCGAGCCATCATTCCCAGTCGCCGGAGCCTGAAGAAGATCAGCGGTGAAGGTCGAAGCGTGGATCTTCGGGATCCTGACAATCTTTTTCGTCGTGGTCACTCCGATTTACTGGTTTATGAGCAAGGACCCAACCGGCACGGTCGCGCTGATCTTGACGTTATTGCTGGCGTTGATGATCTCGGGCTATCTCGCCCTGGTCGCCCGTCGTATCGATCCGCGGCCCGAGGACCGAACCGATGGTCAGGTCCTCGAGGGTGCTGGAGACCTTGGGTTCTTCCCGCCGCAGAGCAAATGGCCGTTGTTCTGCGGGCTGACGTTCATCCCGGTCGCGCTGGGCCCGGTCTTCGGTTGGTGGTTGACGATCTTGGGCTTCGCCATCGGCGCCGTCACCCTGACCGGTTGGGTCTACGAGTTCTACCGCGGAGACCACGCGCACTAGCTGGCCACAGGGCCCAGGTGCCATGGCTGCGGTCGAAAATGGCGAAGCCTCAGAGGCGGCTCGGCTCGGACGCTTGTGCAAGGCGGAGGCGGCCAAGGGCGGCAACCGGGATGACCGCAAGAGCGACGAGCCCGCCAAGGAGACCGAGCGTGCGATAGCTCGTGGCGGAGACGAGAAGTCCGGAGGCCAGGCCGCCACACGCGGCGGCCAGGGCGACGGCGAAGTCGACCGTCCCCTGAGTGCGCGCCCGAAAATCGAGCGGCACCGCATCGGTGATCATGGCACTGCCAGTCACCAGCCCGAAGCTCCACCCGAGACCGAGCAGGATGAGCGCCACAGCAAGAGTGATCACTGAGGCCGAAGGTGCCCACGCGGCCAGAACGCCCGCGGCTAAGAGCGTGACCGCGGACGCGGTGGCGATGGGACGTCGCCCGAAGCGGTCGACGAGCCATCCCGACAGTGGCGAGGGCAAGAACATGGCAGCGATATGCGCACCGATGACGATGCCAGTGGCACTGAGATCGTGCCCGTAGTGCTGGATGTGGATGGGAGTCATCGTCATGATCGCCACCATCACGAACTGGGTGATAAGCAGGATGCCTGCGCCGCTGATCACCGTTCGGGACCAGACGTGGCGTGACGGGGTGAATCGCTGACCGGTGGCGGAGGGGTCCGCCGGTGAGCTGGTGTCGTGACCCTCGAGAGAGGCCGCACTCGCGATGGCCTGCGCAAGCTGGAGTGGATCGGGCCGCAACATCGCCCAGAGCAAGAGCCCAGTGGCGGTGTACGCGACGCCGGCCAACAAGAATGGGCCGGCGAGGGCCGGGACCCCGACGGCCTCAGCCACCCGGCCGGTGGCTGTGACCAGATTCGGTCCAGCGACGGCTCCAAGTGTCGTAGCCACCAGCACGGTGCTCACCGCCCGGCCACGCCTGGAGGGTGCCGCCAAGTCGGCGCCGGCGTAGCGGGCTTGCAGATTGGTGGCCACGCCGGCGCCATAGACGAACAACGAGGTGAACAACAGGACGACATTGTCGAGCCAGGCTGCGGCCACGACGCCGAAGCTGCCCGCGGCACCGGCGAGATAACCTGCGCAGAGCCCCACACGACGGCCGGAACGCTCACTCAACCGTCCCACGGCGCCCGCCGCAATTGCTCCGCCTGTTGCGAACAGCGCAGTGGGCAAGCCGGACAACCGGCTCGATCCCAGCATGTCCTGCGCGAGCAAGGCACCGACGGTGATCCCTGCGGCGAGGGCGGCACCGCTCAAGACCTGTGCCAGCACCAAAATGATGAGCGTTCGCCGCTGTTCGGGGGGCTCTTCCACAACGCCGAGGTCGGTCCGAGCCATGGGGACCATGATGGGCGCACCGAGCGTGCAGCGGCAAGCTCTCCGGGAGACTCCGGTAGAGAGTTAAGGTCGACATATGTGCCGCAATATTCGACCACTGAACAACTTCGAGCCGCCTGCGACGCATGCGGAGGTGCAGGACGCCGCGTTGCAGTATGTGCGCAAGATCGCCGGCACCAGCAAGCCGTCAAAGGCGAACGAGGAAGCGTTCAACCGGGCCGTACACGACATCGCGCACGCCACCGAGCACTTGCTCGCTGACCTGGTATCCCCGGCGCCGCCGAAGAGTCGCGACGAGGAGGCCGCCAAGGCCCGAGCTCGCTCGGCCAAGCGCTTCGCGACCGCCTGAGCGACATTTCAGAGAGCATGTAAGTGTTGAGCTCTGCCGAACTTACGTACTTCACTACCAGCTGACGTGCAGCGGCCGGCCCTCGTCGTAGCCGGAGTGGGACTGGACGCCGACCACAGCCAGCTGATGGAGCTCCTCAAGATTGGCCGCGCCGGCGTAGGTGCAACTGCTCCGCAGTCCCGCCACGATGAAATCGATGAGATCCTCCACGCTGGGCCGCTCAGCCTCCAAGTACATCCGTCCGGTGGAGATCCCTTCCTCGAACAGCCCGGCCCGCGCCCGCTCGAATCCACTGGCGTCCCTGGTCCGCAACCGCACGGCGCGGGCCGAGGCCATGCCGTACGCCTCTTTGTACTGCCTGCCTTCCGCGTCAGTGAGCAGGTTTCCAGTGCTCTCGTACGTGCCGGCGAACCAGGACCCGATCATGACGCTGCCGGCCCCTGCCGCCAGGGCCAACGCGACGTCTCGCGGATACCGCACTCCGCCATCGGCCCAGATCGACTTGCCCGCCGAACGCGCGGCCTCAGCGCATTCCAGCACAGCGCTGAACTGAGGTCGTCCGACCCCGGTCATCATCCGGGTGGTACACATCGCTCCCGGCCCGACCCCGACCTTGATGACGTCAGCTCCCGCGTCGATCAAGTCGATGACTCCTTCGGCGGAAACGACGTTGCCCGCCACCAGCGGCACCAGAGGGCCCCCGCTGTCGGTCAAACGGTCCCGGATCTCGCGGACTGACTTCAGCGTTTGCGTCATCTTCTCCTGGTGACCGTGGGCGGTGTCGACGACGAGAACGTCAATTCCGGCATCCAGCAGACCTTCTGCCCGGCCGGCGACGTCACCGTTGATGCCCACAGCGGCACCGATCATCAGCGCACCTCTCGCATCGACCGCCGGCCGATAGAGGGTGGAGCGGAGCGCCTGCTTCCGCGTCAGGACGCCCAGCAGACGATCGTCTTCAACCACCAGCGCGAGATTGAGGTGACCGGAGGTGAGCGTCTCGAAGACTTCGGCCGGCGAAGTATCCGGCGAGACACGAAGCAGGTCGGTCGACATCACCTCGCGTACCTGGGCAAAGCGGTCCACCCCCGAAGCGTCGGCCTCACTGACCGTGCCCAGCGGCCTCCCGTCCTCGACCACGACCACCGCCCCGTGAGCACGCTTGGGGAGCAGCGACATGGCTTCCCCGACGGTGGTGCCGGGCGTCACGGACACGGGGGTGTCGAAGACCGGATGCGAGGCCTTCACCTTGCCGACGACCTTGGCGACCACGTCGGCGGGAATGTCCTGCGGGAGGACCGCCAAGCCACCGCGTCTGGCCACCGTTTCCGCCATCCGTCGCCCCGAGACCGCTGTCATATTGGCCACCACGAGGGGGAGCGTGGTGCCGATGCCGTCGGTACTGGTGAGGTCGACCGACAGCCGGGAACTGAGCCCGGATCGGTTCGGCACCATGAAGACGTCCGAATAGGTCAGGTCGTACGGAGGCTGGTCCTTCAGAAATCGCACCGGTCCATTCTGGATGCTGGACGCAGTTCCCGTACAGCGTCGATGCGTGTCGGTTCGGCCGGCGTGTCCAGCGGATGGACTGGCACGTAGGTTGGTTGGGTGAGTGGCGATTCATCTACCTCAGGTCGCAATGTCCCGACGAGCGGCGAATTCACCCGCGACACCAATTACATCCCGACCCGCATCACCCGAGATGGACGCGACGGTTATCCGATCGAACCGGGCCGCTACCGGCTGGTTGCCTCACGGGCATGCCCGTGGGCGAGTCGGGCGGTGATCATCCGGCGCCTGCTGGGTCTGGAGAACGCCATCTCTCTCGCGATGTGCGGCCCAACCCACGACCGTCGGAGTTGGACGTTCGACCTCGATCCGGGCGGCGTCGACCCGGTGCTGGGCTACGAGAGGCTGCAGCAGGCATATTTCGCGCGCTTCCCCGATTATGACCGCGGGATCACCGTGCCGGCGATCGTCGACGTCTCGTCGAAGGCCGTGGTGACCAATGACTACAGGCAGATGACCTTGGACTTCTCGACGGAATGGCAGGAGTTCCACCGTCGGGGCGCACCGGACCTGTATCCCGAACCGCTGCGGTCAGAGATGGACGAGGTGATGGAGTTGGTCTATCAGGACGTCAACAACGGCGTCTACCGATGTGGTTTCGCCGCTTCGCAGGAGGCCTACGACGCCGCGTACGACCGGCTGTTCGACCGGCTCGACTGGCTCACGGAGCGGTTGCGCGGTCAGCGGTACCTGATGGGGGACACGATCACCGAGGCCGATGTCCGGCTCTTCACGACGCTGGCTCGGTTCGACACGGTGTATCACAACCACTTCAAGTGCAACCGGAACAAGCTGAGCGAACTTCCGGTGCTCTGGGCTTACGCCCGCGATATGTTTCAGACCCCGGGCTTCGGCGACACCACGGATTTCGTGCAGATCAAGCAGCACTACTACGTCGTGCACACCGAGATCAATCCGACCCGGATCGTGCCGAAAGGGCCCGAGCTGAGCGGTTGGGTGACTCCGCATGGCCGAGAGCAGCTAGGTGGGCGGCCCTTTGGGTACGGCACGCCGCCGGGACCGGTGTTGGAGGATGAGAGCGTCCCCACCGGCAACGGCGTGCCCCTGGCCGCCTGATCGGGCTTCGTGATCGCCTGGCAACATGAGAGCCGTCTCGTCTATCCGGAGGGCCTGCCGCTGGGGATGGGCGCCGACGCTGACGGACGGGCGGTCGGCGGCGCGGTCTCGGCTGGCTCCGGAGTCGTTGTTGGCGTTCTCTCCTCCGGGCTTGGAGATGTCGAGGTGCTCGGCTCCACGCTCTGGGTTGGCTCCGAGGTTGGCTCAGAGCTTGCCGCCGGCGTCTTCTTCTTTGCCGTGCTGTCTGGATCGGTCTTTACAGGATCAGCGCCGCCATCTCGCTTGCTCACTTGCGTGACGGTAGTGCCTTCGCCGCCGGACAGCGCATGGCCGGAGATCAACTCGAATCCGGTAAGCACCGCAGCGGCGATGCCGAACGCCAGCACGGCGCCCGCCAAGGCTCGCTTCCAGGGGAGCCTCACACCGGAGGGAACGAGCGGTCCACGTCGGGCGCTGGCCGTGTGCTGCGGTAGTGCAGTGGCGGCGGTGGTATCTGCGCGGTCACTGATCATTTCCACAGTTCCGGGCGTGCCGGAATTCAACCGACCGCTCCACACCGTTCGAACCCTTTCGTGAGTGTGCCGCAGCGAGGCGGTATAGACGGCGCCCGCCACCGCAGCCACGACGCTCGCGGCGGCGGCGCCGATGACAGTGCCGGCCGCGCCAAGCCGGGAGCCGATCGCCGCGGCCGTCATGGCGGCAAGCGCACCGGCAAGGACCTGAGTCAGCGACAAGTCGATCAGGCGCTTCTTGGCCGACTCGTTCGTGCCGGCTTCTTGTTGGTCTTCCCTGGGGTCGGTACGGGATGAGGTCTGTTGATCGGTGCTCATGTCGTCATCGGTTTCTCTCGGGCGTGGTGACCGGAGGCAGCAGCGACCCGATCTCGTCCATTGATGTGAACGCCAGCGCGAACGAAATCGTTGTCAAAGCTGGCGAAGAGTGACCGACGACACAGAGACAGAGGCATAGAAACGCAGCACCCCGAGTCTTCAGGGACTCGGGGTGCACCTGGTGCGCGTGAAGGTTACGGCGCTAGATGCTCCGACTCAGTGCCGGCGATTGCCGTTTGTCCGTGCCCGTCGCCATGCCCATTACCGTTGCCGTCGCCATGCCCATTACCGCGGCCGTCGCCCAATTCGTGACCGGCACCATGCCCGGCGCCGTGGCGATGATGAGCAGCGGCCTCTTCGAGCTCAGCTCGGGTGGGCTTGCGGAGCGTGTCAGCGAAGTAGAAGCGCGTCGCCCGCCGCCGAAGCTGTTCCACCCTGAGCTGTCGATCCGAGTATTCGCCTTCGCCGTCTCCAGCCGCCGGCAGCAGGGCGTACTGCTCAGGATGCTGAGACAGCGCGTACTGCTCCCCAACGGTGATCGGCCGGTGGCGTTCGGAGTATTTACCGGACGGATCGCGTTCGATGACGCCAGTCTCTGCGCCGTGCAGCAACCGGTCGCGGTCGGCGCGCTGGAGGCCGATGCAGATTCGCTTGGTCAGCAAGAACGCCAGCACAGGAGCTACGAACACGGCGACGCGCAGGAAGTACGTCACGGCGTTCAGGGAGACGTCGAACTGGGAGGCGATTATATCGTTACCGCCGCCGAGCCAGAGCATCCCGAACCAGGTCATGGCCGCCACACCGAGCCCCGTCCGGGTCGGGTTATTGCGTGGACGGTCCAACAGGTGATGCTCGGACTTGTCGCCGGTCACCCACGCCTCGATGAACGGGTAGATTGCCATGCCGCCGAAGAGCAGCGCCATGGGCAAGGCCAAAGGCAGGAACACGTTCCACGACCAGGTCGTCGATCCGATGTGCCACTCCCAGCC
>DATFOP010000333.1:0-27465 GCA_035265505.1 Propionibacteriaceae bacterium
ACGGGCTGATCGCCCTGCCGGGCCTCGTCGATCTGCACAGTCATCTCCGCCAGCCAGGCCGCGAGGACACCGAAACGGTGGCCAGCGGCACGGCGGCCGCCGCGCGGGGCGGCTACACCGCGGTCCTGGCCATGGCGAACAGCACACCCGTCACCGACACCGCAGAGGCCGCCGAGCACCTGACCGAACTGGGCCGGCGTGATGGCCTGGCTCAGGTGGTGCCTGTAGGTGCGGTCAGCAAGGGCCTGGAGGGTGCGGAGCTGGCCGAACTTGGGCTGATGGCCCGTTCCGCGTCCCGTGTCCGGGTCTTCTCCGACGACGGCCGATGTGTCGCCGACGCCCGGTTGATGCGCCGGGCTCTGGAGTACGTACGAGCCTTCGACGGGGTGATCGCGCAGCACGCGCAGGACCCGCGATTGGCGGGCCCGGACGCCTGTTGCCACGAGGGAGCCATCTCCGGCCGCCTCGGTCTGCCCGGCTGGCCGGCTGCGGCAGAGTCGACGATCGTCGCTCGCGACGTCCAGCTGGCCCAGCTGACCCAGTCGCGGCTGCACGTCTGCCACGTCTCCAGCGCCGAGACGGTCGAGGTGTTGCGCTGGGCGAAGGGCCGAGACATCGCGGTGACCGCCGAGGTGGCACCGCACCATCTGCTGCTGACGACCGACGAGGTGGTGGATTACGACCCCACGTACAAGGTGAACCCCCCGCTGCGGCCGGCCGAAGACGTGGCGGAACTGCGCCTGGCTCTGGCGGATGGCACCATCGACGCGGTGGCGACCGACCACGCGCCGCATGCCCGCCATGACAAGGAGCACGCCTTCGCCGAGGCGGCGTTCGGCATGCTCGGCTTGGAGACAGCGCTCCCGGTCGTCGTGGAAACCATGATCAACTCGGACGCACTGGACTGGGCCGGTCTGGTGATGCGGATGGCAACCGCTCCCGCGCACATTGCGCGGTTGGCCGATCAGGGCCGTCGGCTCGTGGTGGGCGAACCGGCCAACGTCGTCCTGGTGGACCCCACTGCCCGTGCGGTCGTCGACCGCAATGCATCGGCCTCGCTCTCCCGCAACAACCCCTGGCATGGCCGTGAATTGCCCGACCCCGTGGTGGCCACCTTCTGGCAGGGCCGAGCCACCTTTCGCCGCTAGCACCGGCTTTCACCGCACTACGATCTAACGACATGCCTTCCTGGTTTCCGCACGATCTGGCCGAGACAGTCGTCTTCGTACCGCTCCGCATCGCCTTTCTGATCCTGCTCGCCCTGATCGCCCGATTCGTGCTGCACCGCCTCATCTCGAGGGCAGTCCGTCGCATGATCGGGCGGCAGACACAGGTCAAGCTGAAGGCTGCCCAAGCGCTCGTCGACGCGACCACCCTGCCGGCGGAGCGGCGTGAGCAGCGGATCCTGGCCCTCGGCTCCCTGGCCCGCAGCACCGTCACATTCGTGATCTTGATCGTCACGATCATGATGATCTTGGCTGAACTCGGCTTCAACATCGCCACGATCCTGGCCGGTACGTCGATCGTTGCCCTGACCGTGGCGATCGGCGTGCAGAGCATCGTGAAGGACCTGATCTCGGGAATCTTCATGCTCATCGAAGATCAACTCGGGGTCGGCGACTACGTCGACATGGATCAGGCCTCCGGGACGGTGGAGGCGGTCGGCTGGCGCGTCACCCAGTTGCGCGACGAGGATGGCAACGTCTGGTACGTCCGCAACGGTGAAGTGCTTCGCGTCGGCAACTTCAGTCAGGGAGGCACTGGGCGGCCGACTCCGGAGGAGGCACAACCTGCGTCGTGACTCCTCGGGAGCCGAAGAGCCATGGCTACTTCAGAGTCGCCTCCACGTTGATCTCTGTGGCGGCGAGCGCTCGACTGACCGGGCAGTTCTTCTCGGCAGCGGCGACCGCGGCCTGGAACTGCTGCTCGTCTATTCCGGGCACATCCGCGGAGACCGTGAGTTGAATCCCGGTGATGCCTTTCCCAGGTTCGAACGTCACATCCGCGGTGGTCTCCACCGCCGTGGGCTCCGGATGGCCCGCTTCCACGAGTTCGTGAGCTAACGACTTGGAGAAGCATGTCGCATGCGCGGCAGCGAGCAGCTCCTCGGGGCTGGTCTTGCCACCCGGCTCGTCAACACGGGCTGCCCAGTTGACTTCAAATCGACCGGCCCCAGACGAGACGAGATGGGTCTCGCCCTGACCCTCCTTCAATGAGCCCTCCCAGTAGGTTTTCGCGGTACGGGTCGCCATGAAGTTCTCTCCTTCGCGTCTTTGATGATGTGTGTTCCGTCTCATCCTGCCAGGGCCGTGATGCGGTGTTACACAATGGTTGAGATGCCCACTCCAGTCCAGCCCGAGACGTTCTACGACGCGGTCGGTGGCCACGACACCTTCGTGACGCTGGTCAGCCGGTTCTACGCCGGTGTGCGTGCCGACCCCGAACTCCGGGCGCTGTATCCCGAAGAGGAGTTGGACGCCGCGGAGGAGCGGCTCCGGATGTTTCTGGAGCAGTACTGGGGTGGACCGACCACCTACAGCGAGCGTCGCGGCCATCCTCGGCTGCGGATGCGCCACGCTCCATTCGCGGTGACGCCGAAGATGCGCGACCACTGGCTGACCCACATGCGCAACGCCGTCGACTCACTCGGACTCGACCCCGATCATGCGCGGGAGTTGTGGAGTTATCTCGAGCGCGCCGCGTACTCGATGGTCAACACGTTCGACGAGCCTCCGGGGGTGACGCCCGGATTGCGGCTCGACCTACCTCAGCCACGCTCCTAGAACGGTTCGCTGCTCCTCGGTCAGCGGGGTCTGACCCACGAGGATGGTGCGGGCCGCCGCGTACACCGCGCCGCCGGGGTTCGGGTCACGGATTTCGGCGGCGAGCGTGACGGAGCGATTGCCCAGGTGAGAGACGACCGTGCCCACCTCGTACACCTCGTTCCGGAAGTCCATCGACCTGAGGTACTCCACGTCCTGCCTGACCACCAACCACACCTGACTCGAGTTCTGCTCCGATGGCCATCCGAGGCTTGCCGTCATGAACGCGATCCTGGCTTCCTGGATGTAGTCGTAGTACTTGACGTTGTTCGCGTGGCCGTAGGAGTCGAGATCGGACCACCGGACCCGAAGCGGATAGCGATGATCATTCCCGTTCCAGCGGATCCGCGGCACTGGCGGCAAGGGCTCCACCGGCGCGAGCCCGGCTGACAGCACCCTTCGCTCTTCGCCGGTCAGCCGGCGGAGCGCGTCGGTGGCCAGATCGAACGGCACCAAGGTCGTTCGAGCTCGGGCCGCCAGAAGATCACCGTCAAAGAGCTCGTATCCGATGAGGAATCGGCTGGCGCCCACGGAGTCCACCCACAGATCGACATCGAGCAGCGGATCCCCGAAAGCGGTAATCGGCCGCAGATATTCGACCTGATGACTGGCGACGACAACGCCCGTCTTCAGCATCTCGTGCAGCACCGGCGAGCCGCTCAACAGGAAATCGACCCGGGCCTCCTGCAGGTAGTCGACGTAGGCCGCGTTGTTCACATGACCTTGGGCATCCATGTCGCCCCAGCGCACGGGACAGCGATAACGGTGCCGGCTCACGCCTGAGAAGCTAGTCCCGCTCGTACATCCCAGCCAGGACCTCGGCGTGCTTCTCCTCCACCGCCCTGCGCCGAATCTTCAGGCTCGGCGTGACCTCGCCTTCGTCAACGCTCAGCTCGCTGGGCAGGATCTCGAACCTCTTGATCGTCTCCCAACGCTCCAGCCGCTTGTTAGCTTCGGTGACGTAGCCATCGATCAGCTCGTGCACGGCCGGCGAGGAAATGAAGTCCTCATAGGGCGAGGTGGGATGGCCGCGCGCTTCGCCCCAATCCGTGATCGCTTCGGGGTCGAGAGCGACGAGTGCGGTCACGTACTTGCGACCCTCGCCATGCACGACGACTTGACTGAGGTACGGGGAGGCCGCCTTGAGTACGCCCTCCACCTTCTGCGGGGCGACGTACTTGCCGCCCGAGGTCTTGATCAGGTCCTTCTTGCGGTCGGTGATCCGCAGGTACCCGGCATCGTCCAGCTCACCGATGTCACCGGTGGCAAACCATCCGTCGTGCAAGCTCTCGGCCGTCAACTCCGGCAGGTTGTGGTAGCCCTGCATCACAGCCGGCCCCTTGATAAAGATTTCGCCATCCTCACCGATCTTGACCTGGGTGCCCGGGATCGGCGGTCCGACCGTGCCGAAGCGGGTAGCCCGAGGGTTGTTCACGCAGGATGCCGCGCTGGTCTCGGTCAGCCCGTAGCCCTCCAAGATAAGCAGCCCGGCGGCGTAGAACCACTCCTGAACCTCCCTATTCAGGGCAGCCGAGCCCGACACAAAAAACCTGATCCGACCGCCCATCCGGTGCTTGATCTTGCTGAACACCAGCCGATCCGCCAGCGCGTGCTGGAGCGCCAGCGCCCCCGACGGCTTATTGCCGGCCAGCCGGATGGGCACCGTCTTGCGGCCGACGGAGAATGCCCAGGAGAAGATCTTGCCTTTGATGCCTCCGGCAGCGCCGGTTATCACCTTGGCTCGGACCTTCTCGAAGATTCGCGGCGCGCCGGCCATGAACGTCGGCTGAACCTCGCCGAGATTGTCGACGATCTTGTCGATCCGACCGTCCACTGCGGTGGCGAAGCCGATGCGTAGCTGGACGGTGATCAGCACCTTGCCGAAGACGTGGCTGAGTGGCAACCAGAGATATTGGACGTCATCTGGGTTGATGATGTCGAACTCCTCGATCGCGACTCCTTCGTACGTCCAGCTGTCCTGCAGCAGACGCACTCCCTTGGGCCGGCCAGTGGTGCCCGACGTGTAGATCAGTGTCGCCAGATGGTCGGCGCGGATTTGTGCAATGGCATCGTCGACCACTGCCGGGTGGTCAGCTAGATACTCGCGGCCAAGCTCTTCGAACTCCGCCCAGCCGATCACGGCGGGAGAATCGGCCCGGCCTTCAATCTGGATGATCTTGACCAGGTCGGGCAGCTCCGGGAGATGATCGAGTACCTTGGCGACTTGCTCATCATGCTCCGCGATCACCACCTTGGACGCTGAATCGGCCAGGATGAAAGCAACGTCCTCGTGCTGGGTGCTCGGATAGATCGTCGTCGTGGCACCGCCGGCACACATGATGGCGAGATCAGCGAGAATCCACTCGATCCGCGTGCCCGAGGCGATAGCGACTCGGTCCTCTGGACCAATGCCGAGTGAGATCAGGCCTGCCGCCAGCTGAAAGGCCTTGTCCCTGGTTTCCTGCCAGGTCAGTGAGATCCAGCGCTCCCCCTCGAGGTAACGGAATGCTTCACGGGAAGACGACGCACTGACCTGGTCGAGCAGCATCGCAGCAACCGAGACGGGTCTTTGGGTCGCGGTCATCGTTGTCGTTGAGTCGGTCATAGCCACACTGTGAGATTAGCCACATCCGGACCGGTTTCTAGGTGATCGCCGGTTCTTTCGGCCAAATATCAGCTCGCCGACTCGGCGAAGGCACGCAGGGCGACGGATTAGCCCAGGCGTTCCAGGACGATCGCCATTCCTTGGCCGCCACCAACGCACATTGTCTCCAGACCGAAGTGTGCGTCGCGCAACTGCATGGCGTTGAGCAGGGTGGTCATGATCCGTGCACCGGTTGAGCCGAACGGATGACCGAGCGCGATGGCACCACCGTGCACGTTCAGCCGGTCCAGGTCGATTCCGAGATCGCGGTAACTCGCTATCACCTGCACCGCGAACGCCTCGTTGATCTCGACCAGGTCCATGTCGCGGATGGACAAGCCCGCTTTGGCCAACGCTCGTTGGCTCGCCTCGACCGGCCCGAGGCCCATGATCTCGGGGCTGAGCGCACTGACACCGGTAGCGACGATCCGGGCCAGCGGACGCAGCCCGAGATCCGCTGCGCGCGAGTCGCTCATGATCACGACCGCCGCTGCCCCGTCATTCAGCGGGCAACAGTTCCCGGCCGTCACCGTTCCGTCAGCCCGGAAGACGGGCGGAAGCGCGGCGATCGCCTCGAGCGTGGTGCCGGGCCGCGGGCCATCATCGGAGGTCACCACCGTGCCGTCCGCGAGGGTGACCGGTGCGATCTCGGCCTCGAACAACCCGTTCGCGATCGCCTTCTCGGCGAGATTTTGGGACCGCACGCCGAACTCGTCCTGCTCCGCGCGGGATATGCCGCGCAGGGTGGCGACGTTCTCAGCGGTCTGCCCCATCGCGATGTAGATGTCGGGCAACTCGCCGTCGGTGCGGGGGTCGTACCAGCGTTCATTGCTTGCCGCGATCCGCTGGGTCCGCTGCTTGGCAGCAGCAAACTGCGGGTTGTGAGATTCCTCTGGGTCCACGCCGGCGGAGCCGAATTCGCGGTACCGGGAGACGCACTCGACCCCGGCGGATACGTAGGCGTGCCCTTCCCCGGCTCGAATCGCGTGGAAAGCCATCCGTGCCGTTTGCGCGCTCGAGGCGCAGAACCGGTTCACGGTCGCAGCCGGCACGTTGTCCAGCCCGAGCTGAACCGCAACCCGGCGAGCCAGGTTTCCGCCGTGCTCATCACACGGCTGGGCGCAGCCCACGTAGATGTCGTCCAGCGTTGCCGGATCGAAGCCTTCCAGCCGGCCGAGGACAGCCGCGATCACGCCTGCCGCAAGATCATCCGGCCGGATGGAGACCAGCGACCCCTTCCGAGCCCGGCCGATGGGCGTTCGGGCCCCTGAAACGATGACGGCATCGGTCACCGCAGCTCACCAGACCGACGCACCGTGCCGCCCCTTCATTCTCGGAGATCTGCCCACACCCACCAAGGTGTCCGCAAGCTCAGTGCCAGTTTCCCACGCAATCTGAAGGAACCACGCCGCCGAGGACGGCTGCTCGCGCCGCCTGCGAAATCCCTGGAATGTGAAGTTGTGGTCGGTACGGTTGGGCATGTGGCGAGCTCCGGCCGTCCGCGGTGGCTGAACGCTGAGCAGCAGCGCATCTGGCGCACGTACCTGCTCGGCAGCGCCCGGCTGCATGAACGACTGGATGCCGATCTGCGTGATTCCGGACTCGATCTGCCAGAGTACGAGATCCTCGTGGTGCTTTCGGAGTCGGAGGACCGGCGCTGCCGGATGTCAGACCTGGCCGATGCCGTTCACCAGTCGCGATCCCGGCTCACCCACACCATCGCCCGCATGGAGCAGACAGACCTGGTGAGGAGAGTGAGCTGCCCGACCGACCGCCGCGGTGTGTGGGCGCAGCTGACCGCCGAGGGGACGGAGCTCCTTGAAACGGTCGCTCCGAGCCATGTTGCCGCCGTTCGACGCAACCTCGTCGATGCCGTGGACCGAGACGACTTCAAGGCTCTCGGCCGGGTGTTCGCGGCGGTGCTGAAAGTCGAAGGCGAGGAACCCAGCAACTAGCCTTGAGCGCGATCATGGCCACCACGATTGCGCTGCCTTCCGACGCGGCCAAGCTGCTTGCCGGATTGCGCGAGCGGGGCCTTGCCGACGTCGTCGATGCCAGCGACCTCGCCCGCGCGCTCTACTCTTCCGACGCCTCGCTCTACCGGGTCGTGCCCGCGGCGGTGGCCAGGCCACGGACAGTTGCCGAACTCGGGGCGGTGCTGGATGCGGCTCGGGCGGTGGGCGTGCCGGTCACCACCCGTGGTGCGGGCACGTCCTGTGCGGGTAACGCCGTCGGCTCCGGACTGGTGGTGGACACCGCCCGCCACCTGAACAAGATCATTCGCGTTGACCCCGAGACGCGAACTGCGGTCGTGGAGCCGGGAGTGGTCCAGGCGTCGTTGCAGACGGCGGCCGCCCGGTACGGGCTACGGTTCGGGCCAGATCCCTCGACGCACGCCCGCTGCACCATCGGCGGGATGATCGGCAACAACGCGTGCGGCCCGCGGGCATTGGGCTACGGCAAGACCGGGGACAACGTCGTCGGGCTGGAGTTGATCACCGGCTCCGGCGAGCGGCTGAGCCTGGGTGGGGACACCTCGACGGCTGGCAGCACCAGCCTGGCTGCGCTCGAGCAGGTGGTTCGGTCGGGTCTTGGCACGATCCGCACGGAGTTCGGCCGGTTCGGCCGGCAGGTGTCGGGCTACAGCTTGGAGCATCTGCTGCCCGAGAATCACTTCAACGTCGCCCGCTTCCTGGCGGGCAGCGAAGGTACCCTCGGCGTGATCACCGCGGCCACGGTGCGGCTGGTCGGTGATGCTCCGTACAAGATCATGGTGGTGCTGGGTTATCCGTCCATGGCGGAGGCGGCCGACGCCGCTCCGGTGATCTTGACCCACACGCCGACGGCTTGCGAAGGGCTCGACCGCCGCATCGTGGACGTCGTCGCCCGCACGCGTGGCGCGGCTGCGGTGCCACCGTTGCCGCGCGGCGACGGCTGGGTGTTTGTCGAGCTCGTCGGAGACGATCACGATCAACTCCAGGCGCGCGCTGAACGGTTGCTGGCCGAGGCTGCTGCTCTCGACGGGCGCGTGGTCAGTGATCCGGTGCAGTCGCTTGCCTTGTGGAAGATTCGCGAGGACGGCGCTGGCTTGGCCGGTGTCAGCCTGTCAAGGCCCGCCTACCCCGGCTGGGAGGACGCGGCCGTGCCACCGACCTCCCTGGGAGCCTACCTCCGCGACTTCGACAAGCTGCTGGCCGATCACGGATTGGAGGGACTTCCGTACGGGCACTTCGGTGACGGCTGCGTGCACGTGCGGATCGACTTCCCGCTGACCCAGCAGGGTGGCCAGGCCTCGTACCGGCGCTTCGTCGAAGAGGCGGCGCGGCTGGTGGCTGGCTACGGCGGGTCGATGTCTGGCGAACACGGCGACGGCCGCGCCCGCTCGGCCCTGTTGCCCACGATGTACTCCGCTTCCGCTCTTGACCTGTTTGCCTCCGTCAAGGCGGCCTTCGACCCGGACAATTTGTTGAACCCTGGCGTGTTGGTCGAGCCGCGACCTGTGGATGCCGATCTTCGCGCCGTGGCCCTGATCGGATCAACCAGCCGTTTCACTGCGGATGTGCATCGGTGCAGTGGAGTGGGCAAGTGCGTCGCCGACAACACGCCAGGACTCGGCGTCATGTGCCCCTCCTATCAGGCCACCCGCGAGGAGAAGGACTCCACTCGCGGTCGGGCCCGCGTGTTGCAGGAGATGATCAACGGCGAGGTGATCTCACAAGGCTGGACCTCACCCGCCGTCCACGAAGCACTCGATCTCTGCCTGTCCTGCAAGGGATGTGCTCGGGACTGCCCCACCGGGATCGACATGGCAGCCTACAAGTCGGAGGTCCTTGATCGGACGTATCGGGGCAAGCTGCGCCCTCGCTCCCATTACGCACTGGGCTGGTTGCCGCGCTGGGGACGCCTGATCACCCGCTCTCCGGCGCTCTCGACATTGATCAACATCACTACTGGCACGCCCGGCCTGCGGCGCTTGGTCCGGTGGAGCGCAGGAGTTGATCAACGCCGGTCCCTGCCTCGGTTCGCGCGCACGTCCGCGCGGTCGCGTGTTGGCTTGCCGCCCGCGGACGGCAAGCGGCCTGCCGTGATTTGGGTCGACTCGTTCTCCGATTGCTTCACCGGCGAAGGGGTAGCTGCCGCGGTTGCCGTGTTGACGGCCGCAGGGTATGCGCCGCGGTTCCTCCACCGCCCGGCGTGCTGCGGGCTGACCTGGATCAGCACCGGTCAGCTCGACGGCGCCCGACGCCAGCTGCGGGACGCTTTGGACGTACTGCATCCTCACGTCGCGTCCGGAACGCCAGTCGTGGGACTGGAGCCGTCCTGCCTCGCCGTCTGGCGCAGTGACGCCCACGAACTGCTCGACGACCGACGAGTCGCCGAGGTTGCAGCTGGCGTGTTGACCCTCGCCGAGCTGCTCGAGCGCACCGACGACTGGACACCGCCCGACCTGAGCGATCTTGAGGTCGTGGCTCAGCCGCACTGCCACCACGCCTCGGTGCTCGGCTGGCGCGCCGACGCCGCGCTGCTGGCCAGAACTGGGGCGAATGTCACCACGGTCGGTGGCTGCTGCGGACTGGCCGGCAACTTCGGGGTCGAGAAGGGCCATTACGACGTCTCCGTCGCAGTGGCTGAACACGACCTGTTGCCGGCAGTGACCGCCCATCCGGACGCACTTGTGCTGGCCGACGGATTCTCCTGCCGCACTCAGCTTGCCGAACTCGGCAACCGCCAGGCGATCACTCTCGCCGAACTTCTTGCCTCCCGCCTGTAATCAGGGGTGAGCGGAGTGCCCGGGGCGCCCGGCGGTCCGTTCCGCCTGCTTCAGGCGGGCCTCATAGAGGTGACGGCGCCCCGCAGCAAGCTCGTCGCGAGCGGCCTTCTCCAATTCACGGAACAAAGACCAGTAATTGTCGTCGTAGTCTTCGATGACCTGAAAGGTCCAGCGGCCGTCCAGGACGTTGCGACCCAGCAGTTCGTTGTCCAGCCGGTCCGCAATCTTCTCGTGTCCCGCCTCGCGCAATGCCTGCACCGCCTGCCCGAGCTTGCAGTCGGCCGTACCCGTGAGCTGGTGGAACGAGTAGAGGTGGCCGCGCGCTCTCTCGCATGCCTCCAAGGCCTCCGACAGCCTGCCGAGAGCGCCGACGGTCGCGTCGCTCACGCCGTCCGGCGTGGTGTGGCCCGGCTCCGGCAGATCCTCGGTGGGAACGTCATGCACAGTCGCGGTCCTATCCTCGAGTCAACCGGCGGTGGGTGGCCCGGTGCGGGCGAGCAGCCTCGGCGCCGAGCCGGGCGATCTTGTTGGCCTCGTAGTCGGCGAAGTTCCCTTCGTACCAGAACCACTGAGCGTCGTTCTCATCGTTGCCTTCCCAAGCCAGGATGTGTGTCGCCACCCGGTCCAGGAACCAACGGTCGTGCGAGACCACCACGGCGCAGCCAGGGAAGTCGAGCAGCGCATCCTCCAGCGACTGCAGGGTCTCCACGTCAAGGTCGTTGGTCGGCTCGTCCAGGAGCAGCAGGTTGCCGCCCATCTTCAGGGTCAACGCGAGGTTCAACCGATTGCGTTCGCCGCCGGACAGGACGCCAGCCGGCTTCTGCTGGTCCGGACCCTTGAAGCCGAACGAGGCGACGTAGGCCCGGGACGGCATTTCAAAGCTGGCCACCTTGATGTGGTCTAGACCGTCCGAGACGAGTTCCCAGACGGTCTTTCTGGGATCGAGCCGGGACCGCCCTTGATCGACGTAGGACATTGCCACCGTCTCGCCGATCTTCACGTCACCTGAATCCGGCTGCTCCTCGCCGACAATCATCCGGAACAGCGTGGATTTACCCACGCCGTTGGGCCCGACGATGCCAACGATCCCCGCACGCGGCAGCGAGAAGCTGAGCCCGTCGAACAGCAGCCGGTCGCCGAAGCCCTTGACCAGCTTGCTGACCTCCAACACGTTGGTGCCCAGCCGCGGGCCTGGTGGGATGTTGATCTCCTCGAAGTCGAGCTTGCGGTTACGCTCCGCCTCGGTGGCCATCTCCTCGTACCGGGTCAACCGCGCCTTGTTCTTCGCCTGCCGGGCCTTGGGATTGGATCTCGCCCACTCGAGCTCGCGTTCCAAGATCTTGGCACGCTTGGCGTCGCGCTTGCCTTCGATCTGTAGGCGCGCCTTCTTGGTGTCCAGATATGTCGAGTAGTTGCCCTCGTACGGATGGGTGCGGCCGCGATCGAGTTCCAGGATCCACTCCGCCACGTTGTCGAGGAAGTACCGATCGTGAGTCACCGCCAGTACGGCGCCGGCATAGCTCTTCAGGTGCCCCTCCAGCCACTGCACCGATTCCGCGTCGAGATGGTTGGTCGGCTCGTCCAGCAGCAGCAGATCCGGCTGCTGGAGAAGGAGCTTGCACAAGGCCACACGTCTCCGTTCCCCACCGGAGAGAATGTCGACTGGGGCGTCCGGCGGAGGGCAACGCAGCGCGTCCATCGCCTGCTCGAGCTGGGAGTCGATGTCCCATGCATTGCGATGGTCGAGTTCCGTCTGGACTTCTCCCATCTCCGCCATCAGCGCATCGAAGTCGGCGTCGGGATCACCCATGGCGACGCCGAGCTCCTCCATCCGAGCCTGCAGCCGCTTGACGTCAGCCACCGCCTCCTCGACGTTCTCCAGGACGGTCTTGCCCTCGGTGAGCGGCGGCTCCTGAAGCAGGATGCCGACGCTGGCATCCTTGGCCAGGTTGGCGTCGCCGTTGTTGGGCTTTTCCAGCCCGGCCATGACCTTGAGCAGCGTCGACTTGCCAGTGCCGTTGGGACCAACAACGCCGATCTTGGCCCCGGGGAAGAATGACAAGGTGATGTTGTCGAGCACGACTTTGTCGCCGAGCGACTTGCGAACGTTGTGCATCGAATAGATGAACTCAGGCATGCGGAATCGGAACTTTCGCGTCGGTTGGGGCGCGGGCGATCGTGCCGCCCGCAACCGCCAAGTATGCCAGTTCCTAGCCGGCAGACCCCACGGTGGCCGCGGCCGGAGCTGCGACAGCGGGATCGCGAGGCTGAGCCTCGGCCGCCGCGATGGCCGCCTGCTCGTCAGACTCGGTGTCATCGGCGACACTCATCCGCTCGACCCGCGAGAACATCGAGGTGCCGCGAGTCAGGTCGTGGCCCAGGGTGGTTGCCTCGAGGATCAGCCGCTCAACCAGCACCCCATCCTCGCCCTTGAAGACGTTGGTCCGAAGCTTGCCGATCACGATCACCGGGTCACCCTTGCGGATGCTCTTCGCCGCGTGCTCGGCCAGGCTGCGCCAACAGGTGACCGTCAACCAGGTCGTGTTCCCATCAACCCAGTCGCCGCCCTTGCGGTAGCGCGGCGTGCTGGCCACCCGAAAGCTGGCCACCCCACCAGAACTGTTGGTACGCAGCTCGACGTCGGTTCCGACGTAACCCGTGATGTGGACGTACGCTTCCATGTTCTCCTCTCCGACCTCCCGCACTGGGAGCTTCAGAGAGGACTATGCGGATCGCTGAGGTTCTCGTACCGCCGGCCGCGAATCTGTGGACGGTGGTCCGGCCTCGTATGTTGCCTGTGGATTTCGCAGCGGAGACGCCTCAGCCGTGGACGCGTTCTAGCGCCACTCGCGCTTTCTCATAGCGCTCGCGTTCGGCCTCAACCGGGCCCACTACCGACTCTCTGCTGACCTTGTCGATCGAGCGGCGCAGCGCCCGGGTCGCATTACGTGACCGCCGCCGAGCACCAACCTCGACTCCGATGCGAGCCAGGGCGGCGACCAGCAGGCCGGCGAGCACGCCACCTACCGCCAACACCGTGGGCGCCGGAAAGCCCCACCAGGTGACTTCGGGCAACGGCGGCAACTGCAGATACGCCAAGACAAAGGCGGCGCCAAGCCAGGCGAGGCCACCGACCACACCGGCCACCAAGAGCCACTGCAGCACGCGTACTGCCTGCCACCAACCGCGATGTGCGGCCAGATCCAGATCCGTCGTGGCCACCGCCCGGTCGAGCGTGTCCGGGAGTATGACTTCGGACGAGCGGGCAGCGCGTTTGATGGCTTCGGCCCAGCCGCGGTTAAGCCCGTCGGTCGTTTCATCGGCAAGTGCACGGATCGCCGTGTCGACCCGGGCCTTCTGCACCCCCGAGGTGGCCGGCAGTGACGTACGGCCAACGCCAGACGGGTCGATCTCCTTCTGCTTGCGGCCAGCACTGAGCCGATCCAGGTGCAGTCGGCGCAGCGGATCGGGCTTGAACTTGGCCAACCAGGCCAGCACCGGCCAACCGGTGGCCAGGCCACCACGCAACCGCCACGCGTTGCCGACCGCCTCAGTCACCACCGGCACACCCGCCGCCTCGGCCAGGCGTTTGTTCATCCGGTCGATGGTCTGCTTGCTGACGGGAGCCGATTTCGTCGTGCCGGAAGCGCTCGACAGGCGTCCCCCAACGGCACCCACATCCGCCGCCAGGCGCCGCGCCGCCGCCTTTTTCTCCGAGACCGCCTTGACCAGTTTGCTGCGCAGCTCGTCCATACCCTCGCCGGTTACGGCGGACACCGCGAGCACCTCAACCCCGTCGATACCCTCGGTGGCCAGCAGTCGGCGAAGGTCGCGTATGCACTGATCCCGCTCGGCCGGCGTCAGCCGGTCGACCTGGTTGAGCACGACCATCATGACGTCGGCATAGGTCGCCAGCGGGATGAGATAGCGGTCATGCAGCGCCGCATCGGCGTACTTCTGCGGGTCGACCACCCAGATCAGCATGTCAACCAGCTGGACGAGGCGATCGACCTCCATCCGGTGAGAAAGCTCGGTCGAGTCGTGATCGGGCAGGTCCAACAACACCAGGCCGTCGAGCGCCGCGGCCATCGCCGGATCCGGCTCCAGCGCGTGCCGGCGGGGAATCTGCAACCAGTCCAGCAGCTCCTCGGCCGAATCGTCACCCCAGCTGCACGCGAGTGCGGAGGAGGTTGTCGGCCGCCGGACCCCGACGGCGGCCAGGTTCGTCCCGGTAAGCGCGTTGAACATGCTCGACTTGCCCGAGCCGGTGGCACCGGCCAGGGCCACGACCGTCGCGCCACCAGACGTCGCCAGCCGGCGATCGGTCTGGTCGATGACCCGCTCCACCTCCGCGACGACCTCGTCGGAAACTCTTCCAGCACACAGCTCGGATGCCTCGCGAAGCGCCCGAACCCGCTCCACCAAGTGGGCGGTTTCGTCCTTGCGAGTCAGCAACGCGAGACCCCGACTGGCCATCAGCGCAGCTCCTCGCGGCCGGTTTCGACAATCTCAGCGTCGACGATGTCGTCGGTGCCTACGGAGTACAGCTCCGGCAGCTCACGTACCCGCGTCGCCTCGATCGCGGGCCGCTCGTCTGCGGCGACCAGCGCCTGATCGTGCACCGGCCCAGCCTGGACCGCTTGCGGGAGGCCCTCCGCTCGTGCCGCCTCTACCGCCTGCGCAGTCGACCTCAGTCGAGTCGCCTGTTCCGGGTCGACACCTAGACCATCCAAGATCGCGTGGTAACGCAGCAACTCGCCCGCCATGAGTGCCTCGATCCGGGAGTCCAACTCCGCCTTGGCGGTCTCCGCGAGTCGGCGGACTGCTTGATCGCCGAAGACTGCCTCCAGCACCCGCTGGGCAAGAACCGCCGTGCCGCCGGCCACGCCGATCTCGGCCCCGACCAGGCCACCGGTGTGCGCGAAGACCACGATCATCAAGGCGACACCGACCCCGTTGACTCCCAGAGCGAGAAAACGAGCCTTCGACCGCCTGCCCATGCCTTCGTCGGCCACCAAATCCAACACAGCGCCCTGCCAGTCGCGAATCGCTCGAGCCGCACTCTGTTCGAAAGACGGGGAAGACCGGGTCAGGTCCGCACTCGTGCGGCCGATCAGATCCCGACCCGCAGCATTGGCTTGCCACGACGCCTCGGCTCGCTCGGCCGCCGCATCCGCCTCCTGCCGGACCAAAGCCTCCAGTCCGGACTCCACGGCGACCTTGAGGTTCCTGGCACCGGGCGGCTCACCCTTGATGGCAGCAACGACACGGTCCCTCAACCAGCTGACCTTGTGCTCGAGCGCCCGGAAGAATTCACCCGTACCGACGAACTCATGCCAGCGAGCCAGAACCTCCCCCCGCAGCAGGGTGCCGTCGGCAGTCTGAACCGAAATCGTCCGGACCGCCTCGGCGTACGAATGGTCCACTTCCGCCCGTAGCTGCTCGACCACCTCGGCTTGCTCGTCCACCGCGCGAGCCAGCCGAGGCGCCCGAGCGGCGAGCGCTCCGATGGCGCCGTCCAGGGTGCGATGGACTACCTCGGCACGGCTGGCCTGATCTCGAGCGAGCCGGGCAAGCCAGCCCCGGATCGGCGAAATGGCTGAGGCCGGCAGCAGGCCCTGATCATCGACGGTGGTCTCAGGCACCGCGAACAGCGGCGACCCTCCCAGACCTCGCTCGCTCATCATCTGGCCGAGATGCGCCGGCACCTCGGTCATGGCTCGCGGCGGCACCCGATCGAGCACGACTGCAACGGCGGCGCTGCGCTCCGCGGCTGAATTCAGGAAATCCCAAGGGACGGCATCGGCATAACGAGCGGCTGAGGTGACGAAAAGCCACAGGTCGGCGGCGGCCAGCAGCTGCGCCGCCAGCTCACGGTTCTCGACGACCACCGAATCGATGTCGGGGGCATCAAGGATGGCCAGTCCAGCCGGAATTGAGTCCTCGGCAACCAGCTGAAGTGATCGAGCATCCTTGCGGTCCCCGGTAGAGCGGGCCAGCCCCGGCAGGATCCGATCGTCGGTGAACCACTCGGCGTCGAGGCTGTGATGGACCAGCACAGGCGCCCGCGTCGTGGGCCGGATCACGCCGGGCGCGGTCACCCGTCGACCCACCAGCGAGTTGACGAGCGTCGACTTCCCCGCTCCGGTCGAGCCCCCGACGACCGCGAGCAAGGGTGCGTCGATGGTGGCGAGCCGAGGCAGCACGTAGTCGTCCAGCTGGCTGGTGATCTCCCGGACGGCGCGTCGTTGCTCGGCCGCACCCGGCAACGGAAGTGGCAGCGAGACTGGGAGGACTGCGCTCCGCAGATCGACCAGCGCAGACTCCAGCGGCCGCACCTGGCGGAGGGCTCTACTCACCCGGCGGCTTCCACTTCGGGTCTACTTCGGAGTAGGAGGTCGCCGTCTGTCCCAGCGGAGCGCTGGCAACCTCGTTGGCTTCCGGGGAAGCGGGCACCGGATAGTAACCACCGATGCCGGCGGGACCCGGGTAATTCGGCGCCGGATAGTCAACCGCGGCCGGTGCGGCTCGGCGCCGCAGCGCTGGGTAGTTAGCTCGCCCGGTCGGGTTGACGACTGCTTGACCGCGCACGGACTGAATCTTGGCGAGCAGCACCTTTTCTCGAGCCAGCCCCGCCCGGTCGACGATGCCGCGCGTCAGGGCATCGCGCAGGTACGCGAGTTCGGTCGCGGCCCGTTGCATTCGGAGCGTGGCAAGAAAGGCGTCCGGACCAATGAAGATCGCATGCCATAGCGCGCGTAGCCGGGTCCGCAACCGCGACAGGGGCCGAGGATCGCCTTCCGGTAACCAGCCGACCCGGACGTAATCGATGAGCCGCTCCCGAATCAGCCGGCCCTCGCGCACCAACTGCCGGACGACGAAGATGATCATGCCGATCACCAGTGGCAGCGCGACGCCAAGATACATCAAGAGCAGGCTGGGTCCGCTGACCAAGGAGGCCGTCGTATTGAACGCCATGTGCAGGAACGACGCCGCGCAGAACCCAGCCAACGGAGCAACAACCCGGACGATCTTGCTCTTGGATCGCAAGGCAACGGCGAGACCGATACCGGTCATCGCGGTGAACAGCGGGTGCCCGAAGAACGTCATCAGCCCACGCAACATGAAAAGTTCCTGCAGGGCCTCCAGCGGAGGTACTTGACCGAAGGTCCGAGCGGCATATCGGTAGGCACGGCCGTAGTAAAGGATGTTCTCCACGAACGCGAAGGCTGTGCCTGAGAGACCGGCCAACACGATTCCGCTGATCCGGCTTACCCAGGCGTATCGCATCAAGATCGCCAGCCAAAAGAGGACGGTGGCCTTCGACGCTTCCTCAACGAACGGCGCCACGTAGATCGCCGCGCGCGGACCGGTAGCAGGGTCACCGTCTCCGACGATGCTGAGATGGCCGGCGGCCCAGGTGTTGACCTGCGCCGAGACGAAGGTGGCCACGCAGGCGCCCCAGCCGAAGGTCATGATCCACACCCAGATGCGCTGCGGGCGGAATCGATCAGCCCAGAGGAAGATCAACGACAAGGGGATGGCGGTTATCGCCGCGTACCTGGCGGCAATGGGAATGGCTTCCGTGCCTAGTCCCGGCAGCGTGCCCCCCGGCACCTGTTGATCTGGCACGACCTGGCGGTAGAGCAAGATCAGCAGTGTCAGGTAGACGCCGAGCATGATCAGGGTCAGCCAGGACATCCTGCTCTTGAGCAGCCGCTTGGGTAGCGGCTGGCTCAAATCCGGGTCAACGGGGATGCCCGATCGTGCTAATGCACGCCGATCGTCGGCCACCGTGGACATGGCGACAAGGCTACCCAAGCGAAGGTGACGCGATTCCTTTCAGCTATTTCACCGACTCAGCTATGTCGCCCAAGGCGTGAGGAAGGGTTCGATCACCGTGTCGAACTCTCCCGGGCGCCGAGCATGAAGCTCATGACCGCCGTCCATCGACTCGTAACGCGCGTTGGGTATTCGCCGGGCCAACTCGGCCAGTCGGTCCTGACGGATATGGCTGTTGGTGCCCCCGACGATCAAGGTCGGACAGCTGATCCGTTCGGTCAGTTGCCACCAATCGCTCGGTGGGCGGTTCCGCCAGCGTTGGATTTCGCTGGCTGCGCGCCAGTCGTATTTCTCGCCGCGCTGCGAGCGCCTGGGCACCTCTAGAGGTGGATCGGCGGGATCGGGCGCGGGCATGTCCTCCAGCACCAGAGCCCGAACCAGGTCGGGACGGGTTGCGGCAAGCAAGAAGGCGACGAGCCCTCCGGCCGAGTGACCGAATGGAATAACACCGTAAAAGCCGAGGGCGTCCAACAGCCGTACGACATCGTTACGCATCAGTTCGAGGCTGTACTCCCCCGGCCAGCTGCTTTCTCCATGGCCACGAAGATCCGGAGCCACCACGCGGAACCTCTCGCCGACCAGCGGTGCGAAGTGCCGCCAATCAGCCCCTGAGGACGCGAGGCCGTGCAACAGCAGCACGACAGCGCCATCGGGGCGGCCCCACTCCCGGTACGCAAGCGTCGGCCCGCCCGGCAGGGCCACGGACTCCGTCATAGGGCTGAGGCTAGCGAAAAGGCACCGTTGCGGACAGGGCCTAACTCCGCCATCTCCACCGACGGGCGAGGCCTCCTGTTAGCGGTAGGTCTCGTGGCCGCTACCACGGGCCCCCGCCACGGTGAGCTGCGCGGAGCGGGCGTCGATCTCGGCGACCTCGCCGACAGTGAGGGTCACGTCGGCGGCCTGGATGTTCTCGGTCACCCCGTTCGGGTCGGCGGCTGCCGGGTATCGGGACGATGCTCGGCGACTTCGCCAGCAGCCAGGCCAGCGCGACCTGCCCCGGTGTGACCTGCCTGCGGCCGGCGATCTCCTTGACCAGGTCCACGATCGGCTGGTTGGCCTTGAGGGCTTCGGGGGTGAAGCGTGGAAACCGGCTGCGGATGTCGTCGGCGGAGAACGACTCGCTGCGACCGACGGTGCCGGTGAGGAAACCCTGCCCCCGCGGTGACCACGGCACGAACCCGATCCCCGACTCCTCGCAGACAGGGAGAACCTCCGCCTCGGGGTCCCGGGCCCAGATCGAGTACTCGCTCTGCACCGCGGCGACGGGCTGGACGGCATGAGCGCGACGGATCGTGTCCGCGCCGGCCTCCGACAGTCCGAAGCTGATGACCTTGCCGGCAGCGATCAGGTTCTTCACGGCACCGGCGACGTCCTCGATCGGCACGTCGGGGTCGACGCGGTGCTGGTACAGCAGGTCGATGCGGTCGGTTCGCAGCCGCCGCAGTGAGCCCTCGACGGCGCGGATGATGTTCTCGGGCCGGCTGTCCAGCCCCATGCGGGTGGTGCCGTCGTAGCCGAAGCCGAACTTGGTGGCGATCACGACCTCGCCGCGGATCGGCTCGAGTGCTTCCCCGACCAGGGTCTCGTTCGTGAACGGCCCGTACGCCTCGGCGGTGTCGAAGAACGTCACCCCTTGGTCATGGGCGCTCCGGATCAGGTTGACGCCGTGCTGGGTGTCGACCGGATCACCGTAGTTGGCGCTCAGGCCCATGCAGCCCAGGCCGATCGCCGAGACCTCCATGGTGCCGAGGTTTCGCTTGTCCATGATCTTCTTTTCGTCTCGCGCACGGGCGCGTCTGGTCGTGGTGGTGGTGCGTCGTCCGTCGTGAATGAAGTGCTGTGGTGGCGGGATCAGGTGCTGAGCAGCCTGCTCTGGCGGAGCCAGGTCGACACGTCGTCGCGATGTTGGGTGACCTCTTCGCCCCGGACGGCCAGGCCTGGACGGATCTGCCCGCCGGCACAGGAAGCGGCGTAGTCGCGTTCGGTGCTGCCGAGACCGCTAACCGCGTAGGTGACGAACGGATGGACCGTCTTGCCGGTGAAGTCGTAACTTTCCGCGAACGTCGACATGATCATCGGGGGTCGGACATTCCAGATCGGGCTGCCCAGCAACAAGCGGTCGTAACGCTCGATCGAGGCCAACGGGTTCGCTATCGCCGGTCTCGCGTCGGCGTTTTGTTCGGAGACGTTGCGGGCAACGGTCGCGTCGTAACCGTCCGGGTAGGGGTCGGTGGCCGCGATCCGGTGGACATCGCAGCCAATCAGCTCGGCAATGATGCGGGCCAAGACTTCGGTGTTGCCGACTTCGAGGTCTCGCCGCCCGCCGTAGTAGTAATTCTCCCCGGGGCGGGAGAAGTAGGCAATCAAGATCCGACTTGCCGCCGGCATTTCGCCGCCTGTCGGAGTCGAGGCTGGTGAGGTCGGTGTGCGAATCGGCTGGGTGGTGGGTGGCGGGCTGTCCGGCGAGGAGCAGCCCGCCAGGATCTGTGCCCAGCCGCCGACACCGAGCAGCAGCCCCGATCGCAGCAGCGTCCGGCGACTGGGCCCGTCTCGCATCATGTCGTGTCGTAACCGGGCGATGATGCTTTAGTCCTCGGGAATGGGGCGGCCGAAGTTCTCCAGGGTGATCGCTTCGGGATGGGGGCCGCCGCGCTGGCCGGTGTCGAGGGTGTCGATGGCGGCGAGTTGGTCGGTGGTGAGGGTGAAGTCGAAGACGTCGATGTTTTCCGCGATCCGCGCCGGGTTGGTTGATTTCGGGATCGCTGAGCGGCCCTGCTGCAGGTGCCAGCGCAGCATCACCTGGGCGGGGGTCTTGCCGTGAACCGTGGCGATGTCGCCGATGATCGGGTCGGCCAAGGTGCTGGTGTGCTGGCCGTCGCGGTAGAAGGTGATGCCGCCGATCGGGGACCAGGCCTGGGTGAGGATCCCGTGGGCGGCGTTGCGGGCCTGCACCTCGGGTTGGGTGAAGTAGGGGTGGACCTCGATCTGGTTCACCGCCGGCACCACGCCGGTGTTGTCGAGGAGGCGGCTGAGGTGGTCGACCATGAAGTTGCTGATCCCGATCGCCTGGACCTTGCCGTCGGCGAGCAGCGTCTCCAGGGCCCGATAGGCCTGCAGGGTGGCGTCGAAGTTCGAGGGTAGGGCCTGGTGCAGGATCAGCAGGTCGATCTGGTCGACGCCGAGCTTGCGGGCGCTCTTGGTGAACCCGTGCAGCGTCTGGTCGTAGCCGTAGTCGCTGATCCAGATCTTGGTCTCCACGAACACCTCCGACCGGTCCAGCCCCGAGCCGGCGACGGCTTCACCGACCTGCCGCTCGTTGCCGTACGCGGCCGCGGTGTCGATGTGGCGGTAGCCGGCCGCCAGCGCCGCCGACACCGCATCCCGGGTCTCATCCGGCGGGGTCTGGAACACCCCCAAACCCAGCGCCGGCATGACGACGCCATTGTTCAACCTCAGCGTGGACACCTCAGCCATAGACGATCTCACTTTCTCCCGGCGAAAGCCGAGTCGATGGACAAGAAACAGGTGATGCCGACGGGTAACGACGCAGGGATCACCCCAGTACGCGACCGAGTTACGGCCGCGCCGGGTCGAGCCGGTCGGCCGCCGGGCTGACCTCGGCCCGGCGGCTAACAAGGAAGTCCTGGATATCTTTGCGATGCTCCACGAGATCGACGCTAGAGACCCGTCCGGGAATGAACCAGGACCTGTCAGTACATGGCTTAACAGGTCCTCCCACGGGACCGGGCCTGAAGGTGCCCCAACCCGGCGCCGGTGGGGCGCCCCCGGAAGATGTTTGATTGAGAACCTCCTGCCCGGTCTCGCTGATCGAGGGTCCCTGTGCCCTAACCATTGGCACACGTCTGCTTGTGGTGGGCCGGCGGGTTCGATCAGCCGCGCAGTGCGCGCAGTCGGCGCATCACCCGGCGCCTGATCCGGCGGACGCGCCGATTGAGCCGGCGCTGCATCGGTCGGCGTTTCGGCGCCCGGGCCGACGGTTCGGCCGGGGCCTGTTCCACCACGGAATCGGGCCCCGGCACGAATAGCCGCGGCTCGTACGCCGCCTCGGTGCGTTCCCGGTCGGTTCGTTCACCCTGGTAGAGCCACCGCAGCCGGTCCAGCACCATCGCGGTCGATTCGGCGCCACCGGCGTACAGCGAACGCACCCCGGCCGGGAAGTTCACCTCCGCCAGTCGGCGATCGAACTCCGGGTTCTCGTTGCCGGGCTGGTGGATGTGCGCCAGCCCGTTCTTCTCCAGGAATCCAAGGTAGTGATCGAACACCTCGGGCTGGCGCTGGTTGAACGCGGTGAAGTCGGCGCGGTCGTAGAGCTCGGCGACCTCGGTGTCCGGCGCGATCCTGGCGGCCGAGACGTACGGGATGGCATGGTAGTCGGCCAGCTCGGTGGTCCGGGAGTCAAAGGCCAGCAGATAGGCCGGGGTGCCGACCGCGAGGGCGGCGATGTTGCCGTGGATCCGGGTGCCGAAGGCGAAATCGCGATCGGCTAGGAACCGGTGCCAGACCAGCGGGTCCAGGAAGAACCGGATCCGGTCCTGCCGGTACAGCGGGTCGTCCGGCGTTGCCGGCATGTGATCATCGAGCGGCTGCGGCAGCGGCACAGCCCAGAGCAGCATCCGCAGTTCGTTGATCGTCTGCGGTACGTAGATCAACTCGGGATAGCGTTCCGCGGCCTGCCTCATGATCTTGGCCGCGTTGACCTGGGATAGCGTCAGGTTCGCCGAGATCCGACTCTCCCGGGTCA
Source organism: Propionibacteriaceae bacterium (assembly GCA_035265505.1). GTDB lineage: Bacteria > Actinomycetota > Actinomycetes > Propionibacteriales > Propionibacteriaceae > Microlunatus. The sequence goes on from DATFOP010000333.1 coordinate 22,842, forward strand.
GACCATGATCACTCTTGTGCACCGCCAGATCGCGGCCGGAGGAGTACAGCGAGGGGCAGCCGATCACCTCGATGTGTTCGTCGCCGAAGCCGAGTGCGGCCAGGCAGCGTCGGGTGATCTCACCGCGGACGCCGACCTTGGCCGACTTGTCCAGCACCGCGGACAGGAAGTCCTTGGCGGTCCCCTGCAGCGATTCCGGTAGCTCGACCGCCCGAGGTCCCGCCTGGGCACCGACACCGATTACGACGACCGGCATCTGAAGTTGACGGATCAGCCGGGTCAGCCGGCGGAGCTTGTTGCTGAACGACGGCCGGAAGGCGTTGGCCAGCGGGATGAGGAAGGCGTCGAACTCCTCGTTGATGCGGCCGATGGTCTCGTGCTGCAGGTCGACCCGATCGGTGACGAAGCCGCTGGAGACCACCTCCGTGTTCGGGACGGACACTACCTTGTGCACGGCTTCGGCGAACAGCATGTTCCCGGAGTTGCTGGCGAACACGTTTCGCGCCAGTGACGCCTCCGGCGACAACGCCAGGAAAGGATTCTTGGCCGATCGGAGCAGGATGCGCTTCATTCCCCCGTGCAATTCCTCGGACGGTGCCGTTTCATGACCCGCCATACGGCATACCGACGATTCAGGGTAGTCGCCCGACCCTGCCCACGCGGGTATTCCCGGCCGCCGGTCTGACCTCCCCGGACCTGCGCCGAGAACGATGTTTTGCGGCGTTCGCCAGTGCTGTCGCGCTCACCGGTAGGGCGCCGAGGAATGCTCGTGGCTAGCCGTTTGGCACCTCCGAGAAGCGTCACGATCACCGCGATCACAACGTAGAGCCCAGCCATGAACCACCACACGACCCGGTAGCTCTCGCCAGCGAACTCGGGCAATATGAACCGGCCCGCCGTGTTGATGGCGGCATGGCAAATGATCGCGATGGGCAGGCTGCCGTTGGTGCTGTTGTAGAGCCACGCCAAGATCACGGATTGGGCCAGAATCCATACGAAAATTGGAGCGGAGGCCGCTGACCCGGGTCGCGCGGCATCTTTCCGCACAAGGCCACAGATGGCACGCGGTCCGCCGCTTCGGCGCGGCATCATTCCGCACAAGGCCACAGATGCACCCGGTCCGCCGCTTCGGCGCGGCATCATTCCGCACAAGGCCACAGATGGCACCCGGTCCGCCGCTTCGGCGCGGCATCATTCCGCACAAGGCCACAGATGGCACGCGGTCCGCCTTCAAGACCTCGTTGGATCCAACACACCATCAACCCAGAGCGTCCGAAGTGTGAGGCTCGGACCTGCGCCGAGCCTGCCGTCCGCTCTGGACCCATCCGGCACCCCTCTCACTCGAAGAGACTGAGTAGCGTCAGTCGACCACCCCAGGGCTTGAGCGCTGTCGCATTCTCGCCGTCACCATCGATCTCCTGTCATCACTCGGCGACTGCTGTCGCGCCGCGCAGATCGTGGCCCCCGACGGTTGCCTCGTTTTGCTCCGTCCGGGTGCTGCGCCACAACGGGTAGCCGAGGCCGATTATCGCGACGCCATTTCGGACGGCAAGGAACCGGTAGAAGGCATCCGCGTCAGGGGGAGAACCACGCTGAGAACCCCGCCGCCTGCCAGGAGAGCGGCCGCCCAGCATGCGAGGACGAGTGCCCGGAAGAGCGCGATGCCGAAGATAAGGCCACCAGCCAGGTATGCGTAACCTCGCAGCTGAATCACGGTTTGCAGCGCCCCAATGTCACCCTCGACGGTTCCACGGCGGTGTCGACTACGATGACGTCGTTGACGTGGCCGGGATTGGCCGTGGCGATTTCGGGCAACACCCAGGCGGCGGTGTAGGCGCTGCACATGATGAGCAGGTAACCCGCAGCCAACAGCACGTACCCGATGAGTCCGAGGACCCCGTTCCGGCGGATCTGGCTCAAGTACATGCCGGTTATGCCGACTAGGGCGAGGACGGCCATGAGCACCTTCAGCTGGTCGCGGACGTAAACATTGGTTGTGGTGATCACGGTCGTTCAGCTGCGGATGGCCGATCTGGACCGGCTCATCGGTGGTCGAGGGCGAGCGAATCGTCGGCAAGACCAAGGGTGGCGGGCGGCGCACGGTGACTATCGATCCGCTGACTGTGCTGGTGCTGCAGCCGCATGGGGCGGGCAGACCGAGGAACGGCTGGCGATGGAGTCGGACTGGCCCGAGTCGGACCTGGTTTCCAGCGCGTTCGGTGATCCGATCTACCCCGACACCCGCTCGCAGCTGCTGCCGAAGTTGATCGAGCAACACAACGAGCAGCACCCGGCCACCCGTTGGGGCGCATCCGGCTGCACGATCTCAGGCACATCCACGCCCACGACGCTGCTACTTGCCCGCGACAGGTGCACGTAGTGCCCAGCGGCTCCGACTCTTGCCAAGCTGGGTCCGCCCGTAGCCCACAGACCTTTGGTTTGGCAAGGTCACGCCGGCGGTTCTGCTTCCGGGGCTGGGCGTGCAGGTTTGCGGCGGATGCGGTAGCGCAACACCAGGAATGGCAGCCCGAAGAGCCAGAACGCGTGATCGGCTCGCAGCTCGTCATCGGCGACGTAGACATCGAGTTCCTCTTTGAAACCAGGCAGCCCCAGGGTCGTCAGCTCGCGCAATGCGGGCTCAATGAAGGTCAGGTAATGGCCGGCGTGCGGCAGAGCGCTGCGACTGGTCAACACCAGGCCACCACCGGCCCGTGCGCGTGGCACCAGGGTGGCCGTGAAGCTGGACTGCGGCAACGGGAACCCCACGCTGATGTAGCCACGGTTGTCGTGGCGGTAGGTGGTGTAGATCCCCACATAGATGGGTTCGCCAGTGGCGGCGAAGGACCGGATCCAGCCGCGGATGTCGACGATCTCGTCGCGATCTACGTCAATCGTATCGATCCGGCTACGCACACCGCGCTGGGCCTGGCGCTGGTTCATCGGCAGGTTTGCCTGACCGAGTGGCCTTGCCACCAGCGAACTGTAGAGCAGGTACCCGGGACGGACCCATGTCCGCCACTCGGGAACAATGTCCAGCGCGAAGCGCGTGGTGTGTTCGTAGAACTCCCGAACCTGCGCATCGACTGTGCCCGGATCGAAGTCAGGACCGGCGAGGTGGTCAAGCGACGCGACGATGCCTGCGTCGCCAGCGTCGCGAACGTAGGTGCCACCAAGCACCTCCGCTAGCGACCGCACATAGTCGACACCCACATAACCCGACCGCGCTTCCAGCGGTACGACGAACGGTAGATCCGCGATGCTCGCGCGAACGGCTAGCAGTGTCACCTGGGTGTCTCGGAACACCGCCGCCGACAACATTCGGTAGAGCACCAGCGTGACCGTCGCCACCGCGGCCGGCGATGGCCTGCGTCCGCGCGCCGCCAATCCCCGCCCAATCGCCGCGCCTACCAGCGGCCCGAGGACGACCTTCTGGGGACGTACCCCCAGAAGCCCTGCGAGCAAGCCCGTTGCGGTGCCAATCTGGGTTGGTCCGGCGCTGGTCGTCTTGCCCGCGAGCCAACCAAGAGGAGCCACCAATGCTCCGGTCGACAGGATCCGGTACCACAATGCTTGATTCTCAATGCCGCGCCGCCGGGCCCGAGCGACGGCCTTGGCAGCCACCAGTAGCGAGGCCCCACCGATCGTCGACGACGCCGCGCCGACCCTGTTCGATCGCGCCCCCAGTGCGGCGCCCGCCAGCCCGCCGATCAGCGCAGCGAAAACGAGGTCGCTAGCCTTCGGTGAGGCAAAATCTGGCGACCGTCCTGCAGACATATCGTGGCCCTGATCGTGCCGGTTTCACGTTCACGTGCGCCCAACCTGCGCACAACGGCAAGCGTATCGCCGGAGATGGCATCGATGTTGCCGCCCTAGATCAAGGGCCAGGGCTTCACCCGGCAATCGCCACACCCGACAGGCGACCTGAACGCGTGGGGAGCGACACTCGCCATGAGCAAGAACGAGGGCGCGATAGCGACCATGTAGGGAGTCATGTGGGGAGCGCTCACGATCTTGAACCCCTCCATCGCAGCGTTCTTGTCCTGGCTGCGGGGGACGACGATCGTGACCTGATTGGCATTGGCAGCGTGATTGTGGTCGTGTCCATGATCATGATCTGCTGGTGCTGGGGAAAGAACATGATGGCGACCACGTAGTGCACACGTTTCTCCGCCGCGCTCTCCTCGCTGACCCCCCGGGTGTGTGCCCGCCCTTTGCGATCATTATTCTGGTTTACCAGCTCGGTCACCCGCACGAGCCAAATCGGCTCCGACGCTCGCGGTGCCGGCCCCTTGGCTAGTGGTCGGCAGCACTCGGCTGATGCCAGGCCTTGTCCCGCCGGTTCGCCAGACCGCGCACGTAAGCAGCCTGACCGGCATGCTGCATCGTGTCCCCAATCACACTGACCAGCCTGACCGCGGCGGTCACCGGGGGATCCCAACGGGTATCGACGATCCGATCCAGCTCGTCCGCAGTAAGGCCATCCAGGTAGCGCAGCGTCAGTTCGTGAACATCTCGGTGATAGTTGCCGAGGAGGTCGCCGCTCACCCGGACCGCCGCTACCTCCTTCGGGCCTTGGCCGTAACCGGTGGCCCACTTGTCAAAGGGCAATCCAAACCTCTCCCGC
>DATFOP010000334.1:0-6484 GCA_035265505.1 Propionibacteriaceae bacterium
GCGCTCGTAGGCGGCCTTTCACGGCTGGCGCTAACGCAGCTCGGGTTGCGCCTCCGCCATCTCCACGAGGCGGCGCAGGATGAAGTCGAGCTGGATCGGCATCGCCTTCTCGCACCACAAGGTGCCGTCGTTGTCGAACACCGCCACGCGTTCCTGGTCGTCACGGCGTCCGATCCGCCCTCACCACAGCTACGTTCGACGAAATTGACAATTGCCTGGTTGGTGGGGCCGTCTCGCCAACTCGACAGCAGGTCACTGGTCATGCGCTGACCTCTCCCGGTCCGCGTGGAACAGACACACGATCTCACCCAGCAAACCATCCGCGACGCATGCCAGGCCTGTCATCACCCCGAACGGACGATGACCTGTCAACGACGGCGCACTTTTGACCCCTCTGCGACGGTCCACTTTTGACCCCCCTCGCTCCGGGTCTGGTCACGCAGCGTCGTCGGTGGGCACCCTCCCGAGGTCTCGGTCCTTGAGCCGGTAGCTGTCGCCTTTGAGGTTGACGACCTCGGCGTGGTGCACGAGTCGGTCGATCATGGCGGCGGCGACGGTGGCGTCACCGAAGACCTCGCCCCAGCGCCCGAAGGGCTTGTTGGAGGTGACGATCAGCGAGGCGCGCTCGTAGCGGGCCGAGACGAGCTGGAAGAACAGGTTGGCGGCTTCTCCGTCGAAGGGGATGTAGCCGACCTCGTCGACGATGAGCAGCGGCACCCTCCCGAGCCGGGTGAGCTCGGCGTGTAGCCGGCCCTGGGCGTGGGCGTCGCCGAGGCGAGCGACCCATTCGGCGGCGGTGGCGAATGCGACGCGATGTCCAGCTTGGCAGGCGCGTATGGCGATGCCGGTGGCCAGGTGGGTCTTGCCGGTGCCGGGTGGGCCGAGGAACACGACGTTGTCGCGGGCTTCGACGAAGTCGAGCGTGCCGAGGTGAGCGATCACGTCACGCTTCAACGAGCGTTGGTGATCGAAGTCGAAGTCCTCGAGGCTCTTGCGGGCCGGGAACCGTGCGGCGCGGATGCGGTTTTCGCCGCCGTGGTCCTGGCGTGACGCGACCTCGCGTTCGAGACAGGCGGCCAGGAACTCCTCATGGCTCCAGCCCTCGGCCCTGGCCCGTTCGGCCAGCCGTTCGACCGCGGCGGCCAGCGACGGTGCCTTGAGGGCGCGGCACAGGTAGGCGATGTCGCTGCTCGGCCCGGGTGCTCGTGCCATCACGCCACCCCGGTGGCGCGGTCATAGACCGACAGGTCACGCACCTCGACTTCGTTGTCGAGCTCCGCGACCGCGGCGGCGAGGGCTCGCATCAGCTTGCGGGCCAGCTCGTGGGCTGGGTCGGTGATGGTGCGGTGCTTGGCCCAGGACCGCTGGTGGCGGGCGACTTCCTCGCCGGCGCACGTGACGACCACCTCGTCGAGGTCCATGCCGACCTCGACGCGCCGCCCGATCGCTTTGGGGTGCACCGAGTAGTCGCAGGTCCCGACCCGCACCCAGTGGTCCCGGCCGAGCCGTTTGGTCTCCCGCCAGGCAGGATCGGGCAGCACGGGCGGGAACCTCAACATCGCGGCGCGGTCCTCGACGATGCGGTCCGACGGACGGGCCCGCAACGTCGAATGCACCCGGTTGTTGGCCCGAGGCAACCATAACCCCAGCTGCGCGTTGAAGTCCTGCGGCGAGGAGAAGCTCCGTCCCGGCAGGAAACTCGTCTCGAGGTATTGGTTGGCTCGTTCGACGAGGCCCTTGGCTTCGGGATCGCCGGGCTTGCACACGATCACGCCCATGCCGAGCGTGCCGCGGAAACGTTGGAACGGCGCGGTCAGCACCGGCTTGCCGTTGTGTCGGCTCACCAGCGCGGCCTCATTGTCATAAACGCCTTTGCGGGGCACACCGCCCAACTCGAGCAGGCAGGCGCGGTGGCCTAACAAGATGTCATGGGCCTCACGGGACGGGATCATCAGACCGGTGATGGTGCGCGAGTAGCCGGCCACCCCGACCAGCACGGGCGGGCTCGCCACCTGGCCGAACCCGAGCGGGATCTTCACCGGCGGGAACCACAGATCCCACTGGGCCAGCTCGCCCGGCCGATACTCGGTCCGCTGACACGGATCGGCCGGCACGAACAGCGGGCGCAGCTCACGCACCCGATCCTTGAGGATCGTCAGCGACCGGTCCCACCCGATCCGCTCCGCGATCACCGTCGCCGGCATCCGCGGGAACTCGCCCAGCAGCATCTTGATGTCGGCCTCGACCGCGTCGACCGCCGAGGGTCGCGGCTTGCGCTCAAACACCGGCGGCGCGCCCGACCGCAACGCCGAACGCACCGTGTTACGAGCGACACCAAGCCGCCGCGTGATCTCCTTGATCGACAGACCCTCGGCCAGATGCAGCCGGCGGATCTCAGCCCAGTCCTCCACGTCGAGCACTTCCTTCCTCCCTGGCCGCAGCTCGGGCCAGGGTTCGTTGATCCACACGTTCAGTGGTGGACCCGAACCAAGGGGGGTCAGAAGTTCGCCGTCGATAAGGGGTCAGTCTTCAGCCGTCGCTGACAACGTTCTCGCACGCTCTCCGACAACGAGCACGACGCACATAACGACGCGAGCAGCAGTTCGACAGGTCCGCGGCCACCCCCGCAGCGCCGGTCAACCGGCGTCCCATAATGAGCGCCCACTCCCGGCCACGCGGCATCCCCTAGGTGCCGTTGAAGGACACGCAACGCGCGCATCAAACGACGCCGTCCACCGGTCGCCCACACACCCAGCACGGCTCGCATCCTTCGCTCGCCGAGGCGGCCGCGCCTACCGACCCTGGCCGCCCTCCGCTGGTATGCGGCCTGTCCGTCCACATAGGCGGGAAACGGGACTCGAACCCCAGCACCAAGGCGCGGCGAGGCTGTGAGCAGGAGCTACGCGGTCGGTGCCGATGGCCCTCGCCAAGCAGGCCGCATTGGCCAAACGCACCCGACCGGACAACCACTTCCACTCGTTCCGACGCCACCACCAGGAGGTCGCGATCGGTCCGCGATCGCGTACCGGAGCGGAGTGGACCTAAGTGGACAGCTTTCAAACCCTCAGCCTGCGCTATGCCAGCGGACGCCGCTAACTCGCCGGGTAGATCGGGAAGTTGTCGCCGGCGGAGTCGACACCACCGCACCCGAAGGTCGCCTCGAGCGCCGTGCACAGGCGGAGCGAGGCCGCCTGCACCTCCGTCATCCCCGAGAGGCGCTCGGCATGTTCCTCGCATCGGGGACGATGTCGCCGTCGACGGAAACGGCGTCGGTGAGTCGGTCTCGCCAGCCACCGAGCCAGGGTCGCCACTGGTGGCACGACTCGACAGCGGCCAGAACCCGGTTCAGGTCGGCGAGAAGCCGATCGAGTTCGGCCGGGCGTGCACAGCGTGGGTCCGCGGCAGGATCGATGTCGAACATGCACTCCTCCTGGTTCGAGCGGTCTGTCGGCAGCCCGTGGCCCAGGGTCATCCTGCGCGCCGGCGCCTGCAGATCACCTTGTGCGTCGACGCCGCCGGGTCGCCACCGGACGCAGGCCGCAGCGGTCGTACCCCGCACCGGCTGTAATTGCCGAACGTTGAGGCGCCTGAGTCATTATGATGTCAATCCATGTCCGATATCGCCCTGACCCATGACTGGGGATCACGATCAGGCCGGGCAGTGTCGGGCCACCCCGATGCCCGGGCTGTTGTCGAGGAGCTGGTTGATGCTGGCCTGCTCGATGAGCTGATGGCCAAGGTCGACAGCGGCGGCCTGCAGCTGACCGGGGAGGGCAGATTCCTGCCCGAGATGATCAAGGGTCATCTATGACCGGTCGATGGACGTGCTCGGCCACCCTGCTGCGGGGGCATCGGCCGGCTCGACACGGTCTGCGACCTGGCCTGGAAGCTGTTGCAGTCAATGCCAACGTCGACTTGGACCACACCTCCCGGCTCGCCGAGCCTTCCGTCGACGAGGACATCGCCCGGCCCCTGTGATTCGGCGACTGGGACGAATGGCAGGAGATCCTCTCCGATGACTCCGACGACGACTCGTAGAAGCCACCCCGCGCTGCGCCGCGCGGGACAAATCGGCGGCTCCGCCGCCGAGCCGGAATGCACGGAGTGATGCCGGCGAGATCCGGATACGAGAGGTGTCGAGCGGGTCGGTACCCTCTTGGCCCAGGGTCGCGGTGCTCCCAAAACCCCTGGTCATGGCGGTTGCTCACAGCGTTGCTCCCGGCATGAGCCCTGACCTGGGTGTTTACCGAATCCCACCCGCTCCGCCCTGTGATGTCGCGGGACATCGTGCACGGATGTCTCGGCACATCGTTCACGTTTTGGCTTGGGTTGGTAGTTGAGGGTGAGTTGTCGGATGGGTTGGCGTCAGGGCGTTCCAGCGGGAGACGGGAGCGACGTGGCAACCCCCGAACCCGCCGGCGCCCCGATGAACCGGCTCGAGGGCGGTGGTCGTGGTCGTCATGGTCACGGCACCAGGAGGTCACCCGGTTGCCGCATCTCCCGACGTGAGCAGCATGTCGTTCCCTATCGAGGTCGGGCTTGACTCCCCGACCGCGCGTCACGCATCGTCGTCCGACATCAGCCGATCTGCTCGAACACCGCGAGCTCGTCCCAGTACTGCCAAAGTGAACAGATCCGATCGCCGCGGAACTCGGCGACGGTGGCGCCGTTCAGGGTGATCCGCGTCCCCGTCGGCTGGACGACCGCGACCCCGGCGAGCACGAGTGCCCCGTGAGTGTCATCGTGACGCACCACTTGGCACAGGCGTAGTCACCGCCGACATCGAGCGGCGCACCTCAAGCTCGATGTCGGAGAAGGCGTCGTCGCGGCGTTCGAGCTCGGTCGTGAGCTCGGTGATCGACGAGGCCGAGAGGGCCGGCGTCCAGGCTTTCACGTCCTCGGTGTACAGGTCTCGGATCATGCTGCCGTCGCCTTCGAGACCAGCGCGCAACGCCCTCATCAGCGCTGTGGCACGCGCGGCATTCGACGTCATGTCGCGTTCCCTTCGAGACCGATCACCTTGGCTTTGCGGCTGCGAACTCGGCGTCGCTCAGGACACCGGACTCGTGGAGCCGTGCGAGGTCCCTCAGGCGGGCCACCGGGTCAGCGACTTCTGCCGGGTCAGCGGCTGCGGGCGTGTATGGCGCAACCCGGCGCGTCGCCGCATACGCCTGCTGCATGCGAAGGTTGTACCGATCCTGGTCGGTGCGTCGCCTGGGCGGCCGGAAGGGCATCCACGTCTGTCGGGGGCGATACAGGAACAGCATCGTGGCTCCCCCGCAACGTCACGACGCGAGGATCCTGGCCTTCTGGGCCTGGAACTCCTCCTCGGTGAGGATGCCCTGGGCCTTGAGTTCGGCGAGGTCCTTCAGCTGCGCGACCGGATCGGGCGCAGGCGCCGGCGCCGGCTGTGGCGGCGGGGCGTACTGCTGCTGCGCGTAGTAGTCCTGCTCCTCCTGTGCGGCCCAACGATTGCCCTGCCGCCGCGAGACCCGATTCGACACGGCTGTTGCCGTACCCGCCACGACGGCGGTTCGGGCGACACCTCGTAGGAGTCCGGGCATGGTCCTGGTCCTTTCTCTTTCGGATCAGTGGCCGGCTGCTTCGGTGGCATCGAGCGACGCAGCGATGGCGTCGAGCGGGACGTAGCCGGCGGCCACCAACTCCGCGCCGCCACGGCGAAGGGCCTGTGTGAACGACGCGGCCCAGCGATTCTCGAACAGCAGGATGCCCGCTGACGAACCGGGCTCGATCACCGACGCCGCATCGGCCAGGTCGCTCTCGTCGAGCATGCCTGACGACGCACCTTCGAAGATTGCCAAGTCGAGCTGGCCGTCGCGGTCGAGGTCACCCAACTCGACGACGCGTAGCGACCCATCGGCCTCCCGCGTGACGAACAGGAGATCGAGGATACGGATCAGCCCTCGGTCGACCAGATCGACGAGAATCGGGAAGCCCTCGCCCGTCATCTGGTTGCCCGGGAACTCGACGATCAGGTAGCTGATCGGTCCCATCGCTTCGACATCGTCTGCCATCTACAAGCCCCCTCTGAAGCTGCCGCGAATGCAGTATCGCGCGTTGACGGATCTGATGAGGGGCCTGGACGGGACGCCAGACCCACCTGAGCTGCCTGTACAGCCTGATTCGAACACGACGAATGCGTCGCGAGCAGCCATCATCCGGCGATGGGCTTGGCCACATCCCCGGCTGGGCCCTTTCGCGCTGTGTCCCTGACAGTCATGTCGCCGCATTGGCGAGTCGGAGGCTTGGCGATGACGGGCGACCCGCCCAGCGTCCGTTCGTCCGCCGACATCGGGGAGCCCTCGCGGCGTGCGAAACCGGACAGCGGTCACCCGGTCGACCACGTGACCTGGAGCGAGAGCACGGAGGGTCCGATGATCGCGCCACACGGCGGACCGCGTTGGCCCCGACCTCCATGCCGGCCGGGCGGTCGAGGTCTCTCACGCCATGACCTTCGCGTTGA
>DATFOP010000335.1:0-6579 GCA_035265505.1 Propionibacteriaceae bacterium
CACACATTGCAACGCCTTGATGTGGCCGTCGGGCACCGGCCACGGCAGAGTGCGGAGCCATACCTTCCCCCTGGATATGGTGCTCGGGATCGGGTCACGGTCGCACGAGCACTTCGGCTGATCACCGCCTGCGACGAGGCGTTGCGAAATGACGGTCGCAGTATCTCCTCGTTCGAGGCTACCCAGCGAGAACGCGAGCTCCGGCGGGTGCGGGCGACGGCTGGTGACGCGTTGTGCGCCACCGTGACATGGCTCAACGGCAAGAGCTCACCTCAGCGGGATGAAGGTGCTCAGTAGTCGGCGAAGTCGGCCTCGAGAATCCTCCGGTCCTCGGGGTCGGCGATGGGTACCAACGTGGCTGCCGTCCACGCGGCAGCGGCTTCGGCCGGGTCCCCGAGCGCTCGTAAGGCGCGCGCTCGGGCCTCCTGCGCATAGGCCAGATCGAAATCGGTCAGCGCGTTCGCACGGCAGACGGCGAGGCATCTGTTGGCGGAGCGCAATGCCGCCTCCGGCTGATCGCTGAGCAGCAGCGCCTTGGAGATCATGTAGTGGGCCCTGGCGGCGTTCTCCGGCTTGGCTCCCCGGGCGCGTTGCCAGTGATAAGCCGCCGCGTACGCGCGGCGCAGCATGTCCTCGTTCTCGTCTTCGGTGCGATCCGGCTTGTTGAAAAGATCCCAGAGTGAATTGTTTGCTTCGACCGCCTGTACCCGATGCCAATCCGGTTCGGCGATCTCGCGGGGCTGTCCCTCGCTCTCGATTGATGGCAGCGGGCGGCCGGTTTCCAACAGGCTCTTCATGCTGTCGAGGATCCATACCCAGCCGTCCTTCACGCTCACCCAGGTGTGCGGACTCTGTGCCAGGTCGCCATGCACCAGCCGGACTCGGGTCAGGCCGTTCCCAGCCTCCTCGATGGTCCACTCCACTCTGCCCGGCGGTTCGGCTGACATGGTGGCGTCGTAGAGCACATGCCATGTCTGAACGAATCGTCCAGCCCGGCCCCCCTCCGGCGGCTGCATCTCCTCGATCACACCGTCTATGGCCGGGCGCGCATCGGCGGTCACGGTGCGGTACGGCCGTCCGGCTTGCGGCGGCTCGACGAACGAGGTGCCGTGAAAATAGCGGCGAGTCCAGGCCGAGTCGGTGATAGCCGACCAGACTTCATCAGGGCTGGCGGCGATGTAGATCTGGTAGACGTGCGCGGTGATGGGCATCGATTCTCCTAGCGGCGATTGCCGGCGACATGTGACTCAAGATCGACAAGGGCGCCGGCGTAAGGAGCGGCATATTTGCTGATCCAGCGGTGGGCGATCTGAGCGATGGGCACTGGATTGAGGAAGTGCAGCTTGGTCCGGCCTTGGCGGGTGGTGGTGATCAAGTTCGCCTCCTCCAGGATGCGCAAATGCTTGCTGACACCGAACCGGGTCATCTCCGGGAAGCGCGCCCACAGGCCACCGGCGGTCTGGCCGTCGCGCTCGAACAACGCGTCGAGGATCGCTCGGCGGGTCGGATCGGCCAGAGCTCTGAAGACGTCCGCCGGTTCCTCCATGCCGCCATAATAGGTGACCAGATGGTCACATGTGAAGTCTTGCTGCTGTGGATGACGATCTTCAGACTGGGACAATGGACCGCGACTGGCTACGGGCACTCTTCGATCTGTGGCAGCAACCCGATCACGCGACCGATCTGCACGTAGCCTTCGGCGCTTTCTACACCGATCCGGTGATCGTCAACGGCGTGGAGATATCAATCGCCGACATGGTGGTTCGGGCTCACTCGTTGAACGCGGCTCTGGAGGCCCTGACCGCCGAAATCTTGCAGGTCGTCGAAGGCGGCGACGGCTCACTCGCCGTGGCATTCGTCATGCGGGGGCGGCACACGGGCCCGTACGGGGGACCGTTCGGCATCGTCGAGCCGACCGGGATCGACGTCGACATCAGGACGATCGACATCCTGACGCTGACTGGCGGCAAGGTGTCGAAAGTCTGGGTCAACGCCGATGATCTTGGCCTGCTGCGCCAGCTCGGCGCGGTGTCCGGAACGACGGCGGGCAGTATGTGAGCGGCGTCGCTACACGCTCCCCGCCCACTTACAGGAACGAGATCAAGCACCGGTGGAGTGCAGTCCACCATCGACGTGGATCATCTCTCCCGTCGTCTTCGGGAAGAAATCGCTGAGCAGCGCCACCACCGCCTTGGCGGTCGGTTCCATGTCCTTGGGGTTCCAACCGATGGGAGCCCGCTGCCCCCAGACCTGGTTGAACTCCTCGGCGCCTCCGATGGCCTTCTTGGCCAGGGTTTCCAGCGGCCCGGCGGCCACGAGATTCACTCGCACGCCCTCGGGCCCGAGATAACGAGCGAGGTAGCGGCTGGTGCTTTCCAGGGCAGCCTTTGCCACTCCCATCCAGTCGTAGACCGGCCAGGAGATCCGGGCGTCAAAGGTCATCCCGACCACAGAAGCGGAGTCGGAAAACAGCGGCCGGCACGCCATGGTGAGCGACGTCAAGGAGTAGGCCGACACCTGGAGAGCGGTACTCACGTCACCCCACGGAGTGCTCAGGAACTTTCCGCCCAGCGCGGTTTCGGGATTCGCAAAGGCCAAGGAATGCACCAGACCGTCGAGGGAGTCCACATGCTGACGCAACGAGTCGGCCAGTCCGGCCAGATGATCATCGTTCGTCACGTCGACCTCCAGCAGGGGTGGCACCGGGTCCAGCTTCTTGATCACCCGCCCGGTGAGGCTCATCGCCCGCCCGAAGTTCGAGACGATCACCTTGGCGCCCTCGGCCTGAGCGATCCGGGCGACATGGAAGCCAATGGAGGTATCCAGCGTGACCCCCGCCACCAGGACGTTCTTGCCCTGCAGGATTCCCACTCGCACTCCTCTCAGTGACCCATGCCAAGGCCGCCGTCAACGGGGATCAGCGCGCCGGTGATGTAGCCGGCCCCATCACTGGCCAGGAACGCGATCGCGCTGGCCACCTCGTCGACCTGGCCCATGCGACCCAGCGGGATCTGGGCCGCATACTTCGTGGTCAGCTCCTCCCCAAGCTCTGCCGTCATGTCGGTCTGAATGAATCCCGGGGCGACCACGTTGGCGGTCACCCCGCGCGATCCCAGCTCCCGAGCCAGCGAGCGGGCCAAGCCCACCAGGCCGGACTTCGACGCCGCGTAGTTCACCTGACCGGCCGATCCGAGCAATCCCACCACTGAAGAGATGAAGAGGATGCGGCCGAAGCGCTTCTTGATCATTGGGCGGGCAGCGCGTCGCGCCACGCGAAACGCCCCGGTGAGGTTGGTGGCAATCACGTCGTCCCAGTCGGCATCGGACATCCGCATCAGGAGCGTGTCGCGGGTGATGCCCGCGTTGGCCACCAGAATGTCGACCGACCCCAGCGCGGCCTCGACCTCACGGAACGCTCCTTCGACCTGCTCCGGATCGGTCACGTCACACCGCACGCCGAGGACGCCGGAGGGCACCTCACCGCTGCGATAGGTAGCCGCCACGCGGTGGCCTGCACTGACCAACCGCTCGGCGATCCCCCGTCCTATGCCCTTGCCGCCGCCTGTGACCAGGGCTACTCGCGACGTGGAGCCCCCAGGGTTTTCGTCACCAAGGTTGGTGCTGGATGCAGTCACGAAGGTCACGCTATCGAGTCCGATCATGCCTCGCGACGAGGCGTAGGCTGGCGAGGTGGCGGGCAGTGCACAGGTTCCGAGCAAGGGTCAGGGGCAGCGGTCACAGACCCTGGTGATTACCGATGCTCGCTCCAGCGCCAGCGCGGAGATGTCGTCCCGAGTTCGGCGATATACCTACACTATGGCCTTCCGCACGGCCTGCTTCATCAGCATGATCTTCGTTCCTGGGGTCTTCCGCTGGATTTTGTTCGCCTGTGCGGTCTTCCTTCCCCTGATCGCGGTCGTGGTCGCCAATCAGGCGAATCGGCGCTCGACTTCCCGCTGGGCTTCGGGCGTGGAGGCCCCGGTCAGCGACGCACCCCAACTGACCAGTGGACCCGAACCGCCGACCGAGGCCGAGGTGATTGCCGGCGATTCGGTCCAGGGCGACGTACGAGACGGTCACGTTGCCTGAGGGCATCGCCGACGAGGGGGATCTGACCTGTTCGGCCCGAGGCTGTCGGCAAGTCGCCACGTTCGACCTCCGGTGGAACAATCCCAAGATCCATCCCGCTGAACGGCGAAAGCACTGGTTGGCCTGCGACGACCACCGCGAATCCCTGAGCAGCTTCCTGGCCGCTCGAGGCTTCCTGCGCGAAGTGGAGCTGCTAGCCCCCGATCGCTGACATGGGTCGCTCCGGCTGCAGGAAGGACGGGTCGTTGATGCCATGACCCGGGCGTTTGCCGGCCACCGCCATCACCCACTGATCGGCCAGCTCGTCATCGCTCGCGCCGGCGCGCAAGGGGGTGCGCAGATCGGACTCGGCACGGGAGAAGAGGCAATTGCGCAGCTGTCCGTCCGAGGTTAGCCTTACCCGATCACAGGACCCGCAGAAGGGCTTCGACACCGCGGCGATGATGCCTACCGAGTAGTCGGTACCGGCAACCCGGAACAGCTCGGCCGGCGCGCTGCCGCGTGAGATGACCTGATCCGGGTCTTCCACCAGGCGCACGTGCTGGCTCAGCCACGCGCGTATCTCGTCGGCAGTGACCATCTCGCTCCGCTGCCAGGCGTGCTGGGCGTCTAGCGGCATCTGCTCGATGAAGCGCAGCTGGACGTTCTCCGCCATGGCCCAGCACAGCAGGTCGTAGGCCTCGTGATCATTGATGCCACGCATCAGCACTGTGTTGATCTTCACCGGCTCCAGGCCAGCCTGCCGGGCGGCAGCTACGCCGGCGAGCACGTCGGGCAGCCGCGGCCGACGGGCCAAGCGCGAGAAGGTGGTGGGATCCAGGGTGTCCAGTGAGATGTTGATTCGGTTGAGTCCTGCGGCAGCCAGGGCGTCCGCCCGCTTCGCCAAACCGATTCCGTTAGTCGTCAAGGCCAATGATGGCCGCGGGTGCAGCTTCGCGAGGCCGGCAACGAGGGCTTCGAGGTTCTTGCGTATCAACGGCTCCCCACCGGTCAGCCGGACCGTGGTGATGCCGAGCATCCGTACGCCGATGCCCACCAGCCGAAGGATTTCGGCATCGCTGAGCACCTCCGCGGCCGGGAGCCACTCCAGTCCCTCCGCTGGCATGCAGTAGCTACAGCGCAGGTTGCAACGGTCGGTTAGGGAGACCCGCAGGTCGGTCGCAACCCGCCCGTAGGCGTCAGTGAGAGCTCGGGGCTGACCACTGATCGTTGCTGGAAGCGCGGTGTCGGCGTTCCTCCACCGCGGCATAGGCAACAATGTGGTCATCCGGGCAGTTTAGATCGACGCGTGGACGGGTGAGTTTCGGACGCGTTCCGGATGTGTGTAGATGTTCATGGTCCGACCGCGCACGAAACCGACCAGCGTCAGGCCGGCTTGCTGGGCGAGCTCGACGGCCAGTGAACTCGGCGCCGAGACCGCCGCAAGCATCGGTATGCCGGCCAGCACCGCCTTTTGCGTCAGTTCGAACGATGCCCGGCCGGAAACGATCAAGATCGAGTCGGCCAGCGGTACGCGGTCCTCACGCACAGCCCAGCCGACGACCTTGTCCACGGCGTTGTGCCGACCGACGTCTTCTCGCACGCAGACCAGATCACCGCCCACGCTCATCAGTCCGGCAGCGTGCAGCCCGCCGGTCTGATCGAATCCCCGCTGGCGCAGCCGGAGGTGGTCCGGTGCATCGAGAACAACGTCCGCGCCAATCGTGAGCCCGGTCGGCAGTGGAAATGCTGATGCGCGGAGCACCTGCTCGATCGTCGTGGTGCCGCAGATTCCGCAGGCACTGGTGGTGAGCACCTTGCGGTGGAGCTCCGGAAGTGGGGGCAGAACGTGGCCGGCCAACCGCACGTCCAGGACGTTGTAGGAGTTCAGTCCGTCCATGCCGGCACCGTCGCAGTACCGGGCACCCGCCACGTCGGACCGCTGCCGGACCACTGTTTCGCTGAACAGAAGGCCGTGCACAAGGTCGATGTCGTCGCCAGGCGTACGCATGGTGACCAGAAACGACTCGCCGTTGATTCGGATTTCCAGTGGCTCCTCCACGGCGACAGCTTCCACGCGGCGATGGGGACTGCCGGACTCGAAGCGTTGCACCGGGTGTCTCCGGGTCACTCGGCCCATGCACAATATCCTGACACGCTCCGGAGAGGGAGACCGACAAGCGATGGACCTCGACACCTGGCTGGCCACCTGCGTAACCGAACTGGAGATCGACGATCTTTCGTTCACCGCTGAGACTATCCACACGTTGCTCGACCTGGCCCGCGAC
The DNA here is from genome assembly GCA_035265505.1 of Propionibacteriaceae bacterium. Classification (GTDB taxonomy): domain Bacteria; phylum Actinomycetota; class Actinomycetes; order Propionibacteriales; family Propionibacteriaceae; genus Microlunatus. The sequence continues at coordinate 6,357 of DATFOP010000335.1, forward strand.
TCGGCTCACCACGTCACGCGAGTCTCCGCTCCGCTGACGACATTCCTAGTTGGCGTGGCCGTGGGACGGGGTGCCAGTCTCCATGCCGCCGCCGCCAAGGCCACAGCGCTGCTGGTCGGCGATCAACCTGAGGAGGACAGGGCCGGGAGCTAGCCTGACGGGATGCGCCGCCTCTGGGTGCGTTGGGTCCTGCTCATCGTCTTCGTCGCCATCATCGGCACGG
>DATFOP010000336.1:0-5307 GCA_035265505.1 Propionibacteriaceae bacterium
CGGACAACGACGAAGTCGATCTCCTTACCGGCCACGACATCGTCGGCCAGCGGCGTCGGGACGCCAGGAAACAGCCGGCTGGGCCGCAGGTTGACGTAGTGGTCGAAGGCGAAACGCAGCTTCAGCAGCAGGCCTCGCTCCAGCAGCCCGCTCGGCACATCGCTGGCGCCCGGTGCAGCACCCACCGCGCCCAGCAGGATGGCGTCCGCCTCGGCGAGCTCGGCCAGTACAGAGTCGGGAAGGACTTCGCCTGTGCGTTGCCACCGAGCTGCTCCCAAGTCGTACTCGTTGGTCGCCCATGCGGCGCGGCCCGCCGCCGCTGTCAACACCTTGAGGCCCTCTGCCACGACCTCGGGCCCAATGCCATCACCAGGGATCACAGCCAGACTGATCGGTGTAGAACCTGCCTTAGAACCAAAGGTGTCTGCAGGGTCGGAGGTGTCCGTCACCGGCGCATCGTAGCCACCAGCCGTCGCGGTCTAGCCGGACATCTCATTCGTGGCGCTGCTAGCGTGGCAACATCGTGAGCCTTTCGTTCGAGTTGCGCCCCAACCCGCGACCTCGCGCCGACGTCGAGCGGGAGGCGATCTTGGCCGACCCGGGATTCGGATTGCACTTCACCGACCACATGGCCGTGGCCACCTGGACGGCGGTCGATGGCTGGCACGACTCGGCGATCGTCCCGTACGGTCCTTTCACCCTCGATCCGGCGACAGCGGTTCTCCACTATGCGCAGGAAGTCTTCGAGGGGCTCAAGGCCTACGGACATGCCGACGGCACCGTCTGGTCCTTCCGAGCGGATCAGAATGCCGCCCGCATGGTGCGCTCGGCCAAACGCCTGGCCTTGCCGGTGTTGAAACCCGAGGACTTGCTGGCCAGCATCGATGCGCTTGTGGCGGCAGACGCCGCCTGGGTGCCTCCAGCGGGCCGTGGCAGTGATCGCGAGCAGAGCCTGTATCTGCGGCCGTTCATGTTCGCGTCGGAGGCCTTCCTTGGCGTTCGACCAGCGAAGCGGGTCACCTATTGCTGCATCGCGAGCCCGGCTGGGCCGTACTTCGCCTCTGGCGTGCACCCGGTGAAGATCTGGATCTCGACGACCTACACGCGCGCCGCCCCCGGGGGTACCGGAGCCGCCAAGTGCGGCGGAAACTACGCCGCGAGTCTGATCGCGCAGCAGGAGGCGGCGGATCAAGGGTGCGATCAGGTGATGTTCGCCGACGCCGCCGAGCATCGGTGGATTGACGAACTGGGCGGCATGAACGTCTACGCCGTGACCACCGATCAGGAGTTGATCACTCCGGAACTGACCGGCTCCATCCTGGAAGGCGTCACCCGTGATTCGATCCTGACGCTCGCCAAGGAGTTCGGGTTGACCCCGGTGGAACGCCGGATCGGAGTCGATGAGCTGCTGGAGGGTATCGGTTCGGGTTTGGTCAGCGAGGTCTTCGCCTGTGGCACCGCCGCCGTGATCACACCGATCGGTGAACTGAGAAACGACACCGGCTCGTACGTGATCGGCGGTGGCGAGACTGGCGAGACCACGGCCGCCCTGCGGAAGAATCTGCTCGATATTCAGTACGGTCGCGCAGCGGATACCCACGGCTGGCTCCGCCGCATCCTCTAGCCGCTCTGAGACACCCACTCGGCGACGTCGGCTGGCAATTCCGCGCAATCTGGGTAACACTGTCGTCATGCAGTTCCTTGCGGTGATTATCTGTTAGCGCGCTGACGATCAAGCAGCGCGCGAAACCTCCTGTTCGAAACGGGAGGTTTTTTCATTGCTAGGACATCAAACCGACAGACTCGAGGGATACGAATGCCCGTCCAGCTGAGGCCCAAGCCGGCCGAATTCCATGTCTTCGACACCACGCTGCGCGACGGCTCACAGCAGGAGGGACTCAACCTCTCGGTGCCCGACAAGCTCGCTATTGCTGCGCTGCTGGACGAGCTGGGCGTGACGTTCGTCGAGGGTGGCTGGCCGGGCGCGAATCCCGGTGACACCGCCTTCTTCTCCGCCATGGCCGAGGGGCAGCTTCGGCTGACCAATGCCCAGCTGGTCGCTTTTGGCTTCACCCGTCGGGTCGGTATGAAGGCCGCTGACGATCCGCTGACGGCTGCGGTGCGCGAGTCACGCGCTCCGGTCGCTTGCATCGTGGCCAAGAGCCATGACAGGCACGTCGAGCAAGCCCTCAAGACGAGCCTGCGCGAGAACCTCGACATGATCACCGATACCGTCACCCACCTGCGCGCCGAGGGCATGACGGTGTTCGTCGACTGCGAGCACTTCTTCGACGGCTTCCGTCGGAATCGCTCGTACGCGATGGAAGCCGTCCAGACCGCCGCTGCGGCAGGAGCCGAGGTTGTCGTGCTTTGCGACACCAACGGGGGGATGTTGCCAATGTGGGTCGGCGACATCGTCGGCGAGGTGACTGAGGTCGGGGTTCCGCTCGGAATCCACTGCCACAACGACACTGGATGTGCGGTGGCCAACACGTTGGCTGCCGTCGACGCGGGCGCGATGCACGTCCAGGGCACGATCAACGGCTACGGCGAGCGGACCGGCAACGCCGACCTGGTGTCCGTTATCGCCAATCTGGAACTGAAGTATGGCTGGCCGCTTTTACCGGCCGGTGCGTTGCGGGAGGCCACCCGACTCTCGCACGCGATCGCCGAGGTGACGAACGTTCCACCCAGCGCTCGTCAGCCGTATGTCGGACTGTCGTCCTTCGCTCACAAGGCGGGACTGCATGCCTCGGCGATCAAGGTCGATCCGAACCTCTACCAGCACATCGACCCGACCGACGTCGGGAATGACATGCGGATGCTCGTTTCCGACATGGCTGGGCGGGCGAACATCCAGCTCAAGGGGGAGGAGCTCGGATTCGACCTGTCCGATCGCGACCTGGCCGCCAAGATCACCGATCAGGTCAAGGACGCCGAGGCGGCCGGCTACACCTACGAAGCAGCGGACGCGAGTTTCGAGCTATTGCTCAGGCGGGAGCTGGATCAACTGCCCGAGTTTTTCTCAGTCCAGTCGTGGCGGGTGTTCACCCAAGGTCATCCGGCGCCGTTCACGGCGTCGGGGGAGCAGGAGATCGACACCGAATGCACGGTGCGATTGACGGCCAAAGGGCAGAGCCAGCGAGTGGTGGGGGAGGGCAACGGCCCCGTCAATGCCCTCGACCACGCGGTCCGCAACGCGCTCACGCCGGCCTATCCCGTCGTCGAGAAATTCGAGCTGATCGACTATCGGGTGCGGATACTGGACCAAGGCCATGGGACCGACGCGACTGTACGAGTGCTGATTCAGACCACCGACGGCCTCCGGGCATGGACGACGGTCGGCGTCGGTCAGAACATCGTGGAGGCGTCGTGGGAGGCCTTGTCCGACGCCTACCTGTACGGACTGATCCACGCGGACGACCCGGTGGTGCCGAAGCAGAGCGATCTACCGCCGCTCACACTCCCTGTCTGACTTAGCCCACACGGTCGAGAATCAATGGCGGCCGTTCAACTGTTTGCTGGGCGATGTCGTATCCGCGGGCGAGCGCATCCCGTGCCCGCGGGAAGCGCTCCGGCGTGTCGGTATGCAAGGTCATGATCGGCTGGCCGATCCGTACGACGTCACCGAGCTTCGCGTGCAGCTCGACGCCCGCCCCGGCTTGCACCTTGTGATGTTTCTGAGCCCGGCCGGCGCCAAGCCGCCACGCGGCTTCACCCACGGCTCGAGCCTCCAGCGAGGTCAGCACCCCATCCGCCTCGGCGCTGATCACCTCGGTCTCACGTGCCGAGGGCAGTGGGGCGTCCGGATCCCCGCCCTGGGCGCGAATCATCTCCCGCCACACGTCCATTGCCCGCCCAGATGCAAGCACGTCGGCCGGATCATGATCATCCACGCCGGCGGCGGCCAACATCTCCCGAGCCAGGGCCAGGGTTAACTCGACGACGTCCGGCGGTCCGCCGCCGGCCAGCACCTCGACCGATTCACGTACCTCCAAAGCGTTCCCAACGGTCAGGCCGAGGGGAGTGGACATGTCGGTCAGCAGCGCCACCGTGTGCACACCTGCGTCAACACCAAGTTGGACCATGGCCTGCGCCAGCTCAGCGGCCTGTCCTCGAGCCGTCATGAACGCGCCGGAGCCCACTTTGACGTCCAGCACCAGCGCACCCGTGCCCTCGGCGATCTTCTTGCTCATGATCGAGGAGGCAATCAGCGGGACGGACTCTACGGTCCCTGTGACGTCGCGCAGCGCGTACAGCTTCCGGTCGGCGGGCGCCAACCCCAGCCCCGCAGCGCAGATCACCGCACCTACGTCTTCCAGCTGGCGGGTCATCTGGGCCTGGCTCAGGAACGGCTGCCAGCCGGGGATCGACTCCAGCTTGTCCAACGTTCCGCCGGTGTGACCCAACCCGCGACCGGACAGCTGAGGCACCGCGGCGCCACACGCGGCGACCAGCGGAGTCAAAGGCAGGGTGATCTTGTCACCGACGCCACCAGTGGAGTGCTTGTCCACGGTCGGCCGCGAAAGATGGCTACAGTCCAGACGCTCGCCGGAGGCGATCATGGCGTGGGTCCATCGGGAGAGCTCGGCGCGGGTCAGGCCGCGGAAGAAGACGGCCATCGCCAGCGCGGCCATCTGCTCTTCGGCGACCACGTCACGCGTGTAGGCATCGATGAGCCAGTCGATCTGGTCGTGCTCGAACGTCCCACCGTCGCGCTTCAGCCGAATCAGATCCACGATCTCGTACGGTTCCGGACTCACCGGGCCACTATTGCGCGTCGATAGGCTGGCGCGCATGCGCATCGCACGGTTCGCGGCCGGCGGAGACCCTCAGTACGGCATCGTCGAACTGGCAGAGGACAACGGCAAGCACCCACAGACCGTGTCGGTGCTTACCGGCGACCCCATCGCCATGCCGGTTCAGCTCACTGGCGAGCGCTTCGAGCTTGATGCGGTCCGGCTCCTGGCTCCGGTCATCCCGCGCAGCAAGATCGTTGCCGTGGGTCGCAACTATGCGGCGCACGCTGCGGAGCTCGGTAATGACGTGCCGCAGACGCCACTGACCTTCTTCAAGCCCAATACGTCCGTGATAGGTCCGGATGAATCCATCGTGTATCCGTCGGCAAGTCGGGAGCTGAGCTTCGAAGGTGAGCTGGCCATCGTCATCGGACGGATCTGCCGCGACGTGCCGACCGACCGGGTCTCCGACGTGATCTTCGGCTACACCGTCGCCAACGACGTCACCGCCCGCGATTTGCAGCGCACGGATGGCCAGTGGTCGCGCGCTAAGGGCTACGACACGTTC
>DATFOP010000337.1:0-10786 GCA_035265505.1 Propionibacteriaceae bacterium
AGGTGATGCGCCGCCGGCCGTTGGGCAGGCGGCATCGGAGCTGGCAGCGACGGGCGGCCTTCCCTTGCTGGCCGAGCCATCGAGCAACGCCCGTCGGGGACCCGAGGCGATCTCCTGCTACCGGCTGCTGCTGGCCACCGAGCTGGCATCGGATATCGAGCGCGTGATCGTCTTCGGCCATCCCACGCTGTCGCGTCCGGTCACTCGGCTGCTGGCGCGGACAGATGTCGAGGTCATCGTGGTGTCGAACCACGCGGACTGGGTCGATCCTGGGCTGACGGCCCGCACGGTCGTGGACGCGGTCACCGCCGATTCGCCAACCGATTCCGGGTGGCTCGAGCGTTGGTGCAGCGCCGAGGGCAAGCTGCGGCCCGCTCTTGACCAACTGCTCGACGAGCAGCAGGTGCTCACTGGGCAGGCCCTGGCCCGCGGGCTGTGGCTCGGGCTCAACGAACATGACACGCTCGTCGCCGGCTCCTCCAATCCCATCCGCGATCTGGATCTGGCCCCGATCACATCCCGCCCACCCCTCGTTTATGCCAATCGTGGGCTGTCCGGCATCGACGGCACGCTGTCCACCGCGATGGGCATCGCCCTGGGCGGCGGACGTCCCACCCATGCCCTGATCGGTGACCTGACATTCCTGCACGACATCACCGGCTTGTTCCTCGGTGCCAAGGAACCGCGAGCCGACCTCAGAATCGTGGTGGCCAACGACCGAGGAGGCAGCATCTTTGCCACGCTCGAGCAAGGCGGGCCGGCTGTGTCTTCGGCCTTCGAGCGGGTCTTCGCCACGCCGCAGCAGGTTGACATCGCAGCGTTGAGCGCGGCGTCTGGCGCCAGGCATACGCTGCTCGGCGGTTTCGGGGAGCTCAGCCAGCTGCTTAGCGCAAAGCCCGACGGCGTCGAGGTGATCGAGGCTCGGATCGATCGCAGTGAGCGCCGTGCTCTGGACCTGGCCATCCAGGGTCTGGCTGGGACGATCTAGGTCACATTCGGGCGCGGTGGAGCGCGACGATGCCGCCAGAGACGTTGCGCCACGCCACGTCGCGCCAGCCGGCCGAGATGACCAACTCTGCCAGCCGCTGCTGATCGGGCCAGGCTTGGATGGACTCCGCCAGATAGCTATACGCAGCGGGATTAGACGAAACGAGGGCGGCGATCTTGGGCAACGCCGTGGCGACGTAGCTCCCATAGAGCCACTGGAACGGTCGCCAGGTCGGAGTCGAGAACTCACAGATCACCAGCCGTCCGCCGGGCTTTGTCACCCGGGCCATCTCCTTCAGAGCGGCCATTGTGTCCTCGACGTTGCGCAGCCCGAAGGTGATGGTGACCGCGTGGAAGGCCGCATCGCGGAAGGGCAGGTGAAGAGCGTCGCCCGCTAGGAACATCAGCTGCGGCAGCCGCTGCTTGCCGACGGTCAGCATGCCCAGCGACAGGTCGGTGGCGACCACGAATGCGCCCGCTGCGACGAACGGCACGGTCGAGGTACCCGTCCCTGCGGCCAAGTCCAAGATCGTCTCGCCAGGCTGCGGGGCGACCGCCTCGAGGACCAACCGCCGCCACGCCCGGTCCTGGCCGAGAGACAGGATGTCGTTCGCGATGTCGTAGCGAGTTGCCACCCGATCGAACATCGCCGCCACGTCCTGCTGCCGTTTGGCCAACGTCGCCCGCGTCGCGCCAGGGTCTCTCGGCCGATCCACGGCCCTACCCTCCCACGACACCGCGACTGAGCAGCCGTACGGCCGAATCCCCGCATCCCCTCCGACTTTGAGCCCGGTTGGCCTACGTTGAGCCCATTCCTGCGGGCTCAACGTGTACCGCCGGGGCTCGACGTCGGAGGGGGGACAGGTCGGCGCCGCTTCCGCATTCGCTCCAGGCCGGCCGCTGGATTGGTCTGTCTGAATTCAGCGGAGCGGTCTGGCCGGCTTGGCGTAACGGGCAGAATGCCCACGTGGCCAAACGCACGACCATCCTGAAGGTCTCGGGACTTCGCCGGGCTTTCGGGCCGAACACGATCTTCGATCGGTTCAATCTCGAGGTGCGCACCGGCGAGGCAATTGCGCTGACAGGCCGCAATGGCGCAGGCAAGTCGACGTTGCTGCGCTGCTTGGTCGGTGCGGACCGCCCCGACGACGGCACGGTCGAGGTCTGCGGCAACGCGATGCGGGAGACCTCGCCGGAGATTCGCCGGGACGTGGCCACGGTCATCGATGATCTTGATTTCTTTCCCGATCTCAGTGTGGTGGAGCACCTGGACCTGCTGGCCCGTGCACACGGCATCAGCGAGCCTGACGAGCTAGTCGACGAGGTGCTCGATGAGGTCCAGCTCGTGCCGCAGTCCGGGCAGCTACCGGGCACGTTGTCTTCGGGTCAGCGGCGGCGGCTGGCGCTGGCAACGGCCTTCGTCCGGCCGCGCAAGCTGCTGATCTTGGACGAACCCGAGCAACGCCTGGACACCGAGGGCGTCAGCTGGCTCGCGGACCGGCTGAAGACCGAGCGTCAGTCGGGGTTGGCGATCGTCTTTGCGAGCCATGAGCCCGCGCTGGTGGAGAAGGTGGCCACTCGCGTGGTCGAGCTGGGGGCACCGCGCGGGTGAGCAGCATCGAAGCGAGCGAGGACTATCCCGCTCAGGAGCCCCGTAGCTACGGGACTCTCATTCCGGCCACGCCGCGGGAGCTGAAAGGCATGATCCGCGACTGGCGACGGGGTCGCGCCACCAAGAATCTCGGTGAGGCGTTCCAGGACGCGTACGTGGTGGTGATCGGTGCACTCATGATCGGTGCCATGATCATCAACGTGATCTTGAACGCCCAGCGAGTGGTCGCCTCTTGCGCCAGCGTCTCCTGTCTGTCAGCCCGTACGGTCCTGCCGTGGGCGGCCTTCGCCGGCGCCATCGCCGTGGCCCTGTCGGTGAGTCGGCTATTCGGCCCGGTGCTCGCCTCGGCGGCGGAAGGGTTTTGGCTGCTCGATGCACCCATCTCTCGTGCGAAGCTCCTCGGCCTGCGGCTGCTCGCCGCTGTGCTGGTCGCATTCGTCGGCGGTGGCGCCATGGGCGCTCTGGTGTCGGCCCTCACCGGCTCGGGTCAGGCGGAGGTGATCATCTGGTCAACGGCCACCGCACTGTCGGCTGCGGCTGCGGTGGCCTTCGCCGCGGCCCAACAAGGCATCGAGCGGCATCTGCTCACTCGCGTCTTCACCTATCTCTTCGGGGTGATCGCCATTGGCGCACTGATGCTGGTGGTCGGCGTCGCGGCCAGCTGGGTGCAGCTGGACTTCGCGGGCGGCCTGGGGTCACAGCTCGGACTGATCATGATCGGATTCTCCGGGGCGGTCCTGGTGGCCAGCTTCGTGCTGGCTCGGATCCGGCTGGGACGAATTCACCGCACCCGCCTGCTGAGCGGCGGTGCGCTGGTGAGCGGTATCTCCGGCGCGTTCTTCGCCCTTGATGTCGGGCTGGCCAGGGACATCGTGGTCGCCCGGCGAGCGATGGAGATTGGCCACGTGCGACCCGTACGAGGCCGAGGGCTTGGGCTGGAGGCGATCATCTGGCGCGAATGGCAACGGATCCGCCGCTTCCCCCAGCCGTTGCTCCTGGTCGGCGGTACGACGGTCGTTCCGTACGCCGCTGATGCACTTGGCATGGGCAGCCTGGCCTCGGTGTTCGCCGCGCTGGCGTTGTTCGGGGCGACCATTCCGCTGCTGGGAGGTCTCCGGGTCCTGACCAGGACCGGTGGGCTCGCCCGGTGTCTGCCCTTCTCGCTCGCCCGGATCAAGCTGGCGTCCATCACCGTCCCGGCGATCGTCGTCGCCATCTGGACGGTGTCGGTCGCACCGGCTTTCGCTGGGTTCTCCGAGATCACCTCGCAGCGCACCTTGTCGGACGCGGTGCTGATGGCCGTCGCCACCGGATCGGCGGGCCTCCTCGCCGCGATCCGCTGGACCCAGGCGAAAGGCGTCGATTTCGGGGCGCCGATGATCGCCACCCAGGCGGGCGCCTTTCCTCCCGGGCTGATGACCAACCTGTTTCGCGGATTCGATGTCGCCCTGTTGATCACCGCGCCCATGCTGCTCGGGGTATCGCCATTGTGGTCGCTGGTGCTCGCCGCCATCGTGGCGGCGATCTTGCTGAACTCCATGGACGCCGAGGCAATTCGCGCCCGGCAAGCCGAACAGCAGAAGCTGCTCGAGCAGCAGCGGAAGCAGCGCGACGCGGCCAAGGCCGCGTCCCAGCAGCGCAAGCGGTGAGCTGGGCCGCTGCTACGGCCGATTGGTCGGGCGATGGGCCACGGCTACGCTTTGCGGCGTGACCCGGGACCTCAGCCCGCCTCGTCTGTATGCGCGGACTACCCAGATCGATGATCCGGGCTCACTGCTGGCGCTCGCTCCTCGAACCGACTCCTACGCCTGGATCCGCCAGGGCGAGGGCATGGTCGGTTGGCGTGAGGTCGTTCGGTACAAGGCCAGCAGCCTCGCCGACGCAGCCGAATGGTGGGCCGAGCTCGCCACCAACGTGGTGTCGTTGTCCGAGCTCGACGACGCACCCGCCGGCGCGGGATTCCTCGCCTTCGGCAGCTTCACGTTCGACCCGCACAACTCCGCGGCAACCTCAACCTTGATCGTTCCGGAAGTCGTGCTGGGACGCCGGCACGGTCAATCATGGCTGACCCGTATTGGCACCGATCCCAACGCTGATCTGGCTCTGCCGCCCGCCGAGCCACCGATCGCCCCGCAGAATGTGACCTTCGCCGATGGCGCTCTGACGGGTCCGGAGTGGGAGGCGGCGGTCGCCGAAGCGGTCCGCCGAATCAGCCTCGGCAAGCTGGACAAGGTCGTACTGGCTCGCGATTTGCTTGCCTTCGCCGAGAACGAGATCGATCCGCGATGGCTGGCCACTGCGCTGGCCGCGCGGTACACGCGGTGCTGGACGTACGCCATCGACGGCTTCATCGGGGCCACGCCCGAGATGCTGGTCCGCCGCGAAGCCGGTCTGGCGACCTCTCGGGTCCTGGCCGGCACCATCCGGCGCACCGGGGACCGGATCGGTGATCTCGCGCTCGCCGCCTCGTTGGCGCAGTCCAGCAAAGATCTCGAGGAACACGAATACGCGGTCTCTTCGGTTGCCCGGGCCCTGTCGCCGTACTGCTCCGGAATGAACGTGCCCGACGCGCCGTACGTTCTCGAACTGCCGAACGTTCTGCACCTGGCCACTGACGTCACGGCGGTCGCTGATCGCGGCGCAAGTTCGCTCGACCTGGCGGCCGCTCTACATCCCAGCGCCGCGGTCTGCGGCACCCCGACGCAGCTGGCTCAATCCACCATCGCCGAGCTGGAGCACCTCGACCGCGAGCGCTACGCCGGCCCAGTGGGCTGGATCGACGCCTCCGGCGACGGTGAATGGGGCATTGCGCTGCGCTGCGGGCAGATCTCCGAGACCGATCCCCAACAGATTCGGCTGTTCGCCGGCTGCGGCATCGTCGCTGGCTCAAATCCGGAGGCCGAGCTCGCCGAGTCGAACGCCAAGCTGGTGCCCATGCGAGACGCACTGACCGCATGATCGTCGGAAACGGCGAAGATCGATGAACAGGGCCGAATGAGGCTGGCAGCGGTCGTCCTGGCCGGCGGAGAGTCGCGACGCTTCGGCGCCGACAAGTTGGCGGCCGATGTCGACGGTCTCAGTTTGCTAGAACGGGCCGTCAGCGAGCTGCCCGCCGAGGCACACCTGATCATCGTCGGACCGAGAAGAGAGGTCGGGCGTCCGGTCACCTTCGCTCGCGAGGAGCCGCCGGGCACGGGGCCCGCGGCCGGTCTGATCGCGGGTCTGCGAGTGGCACTGTCCAGCGACACCGAGGCCATCGTCGTGCTGCCCGGTGACGCACCTGCCGCTGGATGGGCGGCCATGGCGCTGCTCTCGGCCTTGCGGTCAAGTAGCGCCTGGGCGGTGCGCGCCGTTGACAGCTCCGGGCGTGCCCAGCCGCTCCAGCTGGCACTGCGGCCCGCGGCTGCAGAAGCTCTTGTCGCGGCCGCCCGGGAGACGGGCGGGGCAGGGGAGTCAGCACGGCGGCTCGTCGACCGGTTGAGTCCGGCTCCGCAGCGAGTGCCGGTGTCGCTCGAAGGTCATTTCGACATAGACACCGCCGACCAGCTGCTCAGCTGGCAGCTGCGCGATAGCCCTGGCGTACGGGCAGTGCGTGACGTCCTTGTCGCGCGCGGGGTGACGTCCTCGATCCCTAGCCACTCCACCCGCCTCGACCGACCGTACGTCGTCGCGATCGACGGACCCAGCGGTGCCGGAAAGTCAACGCTCGCGGCGGCGCTGACGCTGCGAGCGCCGGCAACGGTGATCGACAGCGACGATTTCTACTCCGCTCACCTTCCCGGCCTCGATCAACCGGCCCGGGAGGCGATGTCCAATGCCGAGGCGGCTGCCTCGATCATCGATTGGCGTCGGCTCCGAGCTGAGGCGCTCCTGCCGCTGAGCCAGCGTCGTGCTGCGTGTTATGCGCCGTTTGACTGGGAGGCCTACGACGGATCGCTGGGTCCGCCAAAGATGGTCGGCGCGGCCGACGTCGTCATCGTGGATGGTGTCTACAGCGCACGTCCCGAATTCGCCGATGTGGTGGACCTTCGGGTCATCCTCGAGGTGCCTTCGGACGTCCGGTCACGGCGACTAGCGGACCGACCGGACCCTGAAGATCTGGCCCACTTCTGGGACCGCGCGGAGCAGCACTACTTCACCGACATCTGTCCGCCTGACAGCTTCGACCTCCGGTTGTCTCCGGGACAATTAAGCAACGACGAACACGCGTAATTGATCCGGAGATCCCTTATCTGGCGGCCATCCGGGACGGGATACGTGTCGGCCCGATGATCGTCGTAGACTCTCTGCCAGGACTTAGTGAAGGAATTCACGAACCCTCGGAAGCGGCATAAACGGCGGGTCCAAGCGAGCAGGAGAGGCGATGCCAGGCAGCACCAGCGGGCCGTCCGGGCGCGTTGTCGGCTCGGCTGTCTCCGCTTCAATCGAGGCTGACGTTCTGGTCATCGGCGCCGGTCCTGCCGGATCGGCCACCGCCACCCATCTCGCCCGCCGGGGCCTGCACGTGGCGCTGCTGGACAAGGCGCAATTCCCTCGCGAGAAGGTCTGCGGCGACGGCCTGACCCCGCGCGCGACGCGCCAATTGATCCGGCTCGGCATCGACACGTCGGAAAAGGCCGGGTGGCTGCACAACAAGGGGCTGCGCATCTACGGCGGCAGCCAGCCGTTCGAGCTGAACTGGCCAGAACTGGCCGATTTTCCTTCGTACGGGCTGGTTCGGCCCCGCACAGACTTCGACGACCTACTGGCTCGTCATGCAGTCGCTGCCGGCGCCGAGCTTTACGAGCGGGCGAACGTCGTGGAGCCGTTGCTCGACGATCAGACGAATCGCATCGTCGGAGTCGTCACCAAAGACGGACGCCGATTCACCGCGCCGGTGACCGTCGCTGCGGATGGCAATTCGAGCCGGCTGAGCCTGGCCATGGGACTGCACCGACGCGAGGACCGTCCGATGGGAGTGGCGGTGCGGACCTACTACCGCAGCCCTCGACATCGCGACGACTACCTGGAGTCCTGGCTGGAGCTGTGGGACGGCAAGCCCAAGGAAAGCGCGCTGCTTCCCGGCTACGGCTGGATCTTCGGGATGGGCGACGGTACCTGCAACGTCGGCCTCGGCATCCTCAACACGTCGACAGCGTTCGGCCATTGCGACTACCGCGAGCTGCTGCAGCGGTGGCTGGACAACACGCCCGAGGAGTGGGGGTTCCGCGAGCAGAACCGGACCGCACCCGTCCGCGGCGCGGCGTTGCCAATGGGCTTCAACCGCCAGCCGCACTACGGGCGGGGGCTGGTGTTGGTCGGCGACGCGGGCGGCATGGTGAATCCGTTCAACGGCGAGGGCATCGCATACGCGATCGAATCGGGTGAACTCGCTGCCACAGCGATCGCGGACGCTCACTACTGGGGAATGGGCACGCCCAGGGCTGAGCGCGCGCTCGAGTCCTATCCCACTCGGCTCAAGTCCCAACTCGGCGGCTATTACACCCTGGGGCGTGCGTTCGTGAAGCTGATCGGCAGGCCGCCGGTGATGAAGGCCTGCACCACGTACGGATTGCCGCACAAGACCTTGATGCGCTTCGTCCTCAAGCTGATGGCGAACCTGACCGACAGCCGGGACGGAGACGCGATGGACAAGATCATCAACTCACTCGCCCGGATTGCTCCAGCCGCATGAGAAACGCGACACGTATTGACGCTGGCGGCGGGCCCCGGTCCAATCTCGGGGAGGAAGCAGCCCGATGAATCCCTACCTAGGCATCGTGATGTTGCTCGCCATCGCGGCGGGCTTCGTGACGTTGACGATCATCACCAGCATGTTGGTAGGGCCCGGGCGGTACAACCGCGCCAAATACGACTCGTACGAGTGCGGTATCGAACCAACTCCGCAGCCGGTCGGCGGCGGCCGGTTCCCGGTGAAGTACTACATCACAGCGATGCTGTTCATCGTCTTCGACATCGAGATCGTCTTCCTCTATCCGTGGGCGGTGTCATTCGACCAGATGGGCACGTTCGCGCTGATCGAGATGATCTTGTTCATTGCCACGGTCTTCGTCGCCTACGTCTACGTGTTGCGGCGAGGTGGACTCGATTGGGACTGACCCAGCAAGGAAGCGAACCATGGGCGTAGAAGAGAAGCTGCCGAGCGGTGTCCTGCTGACCACACTGGAGAACGTCTTCGGTTACATGCGCAGTGCCGCCTTCTGGCCGGCGACGTTCGGACTGGCGTGTTGCGCGATCGAGATGATGACCTATGGCGCCCCCCGCTATGACTCGGGTCGATGGGGGCAGGAGGTCTTCCGGGCGTCGCCGCGGCAGGCCGACCTGATGATCGTCGCCGGCCGAGTCAGCCAGAAGATGGCCCCGGTGCTGCGTCAGATCTACGACCAAATGCCCAACCCGAAGTGGGTACTCGCCATGGGCGTGTGTGCCAGCACCGGCGGCATGTTCAACAACTACGCGATCGTCCAGGGTGTTGATCATGTCGTGCCAGTGGACATGTACTTGCCCGGCTGCCCGCCGCGACCGGAAATGTTGATCGACGCGATGTTCAAACTCCGCGAGAAGGTGCGGCACACCCCGATCGGTACTCACGCGGTGGAGGTGGCTCGTGAGGAGGAGCAACGGCAGCTCACCGCGCCGGCTGCTCATGAACTGAAGGGCCTACTGCGATGAGCAAGCGCACTGAGCCGCCGCGCCGCGAGCCTGAGTCCAGCGGCCCCCCTGAGGATGTCGAAGGGCGTGCTTCGGCAAGCGCGGGGCGCGGAACGACTGATCCGGCTGAGACGCGGCCTCAGCCGGAGCCCACCGGCCCAGAGCCTGTCGAAGGGCAAGATCGAGCTGCGTCCACCGACTCGGCGCCCGGTGAGCCGATCAACGCTGAATCAGACGCCAATGCCAGGGTGAAGGGTGCGGAGCCAGAAGGAGAGTCGGAACCGGATGCCGGCACCAAGCCGGAGACGCTGACAGGTCCCTCCCCGACGATCCGTTCCGACGACGATGAGGCGACCACCGGCGGCGCCGAGATCGTCGCCCCGGAGCTCAGTCCCGAAGTGCTGGCGTCCCGCAAGGGCATGTTCGGAGTGATAGGCACCGGCGACACGTCCGGCTTCGGCGGCCTGACCCGGACGGTCGAGTTCCCCGCGTCCGCCACTCCGCCGTTCGGCGGTTGGTGGGACTCGGTTTATGACCGGATTGGGCGTTTATTTGCCGAGGGGGACGACCCCCTCGGACCCCCGAGAAGAGATCCATCCGCCGAAGGGGACGACCCCCTCGAACCCCCGGGAAGAGATCTAGTTCCCAGCTACAGCGATGTCATCACCAAGGTGGTGATTCACCGCGGAGAGATCACCTTTCACGTGGCCCGCGAGCGCCTCGCCGAACTGGTCCGGCACCTGCGTGACGACGCCTACCTGCGGTTCGAGTTCTGCAGCAGCGTCTCCGGAGTCCACTATCCGGCCGACACCGGGCGGGAACTGCATGCCGTCTATCACCTCCAGTCGATGACGCACAACCGACGAATCCGGCTGGAGGTCTCAGCGCCTGACGACGATCCGCACATCCCCTCCGTGGTGTCGACCTATCCGACGGCCGACTGGCACGAGCGTGAGACGTACGACATGTTCGGAATCGTCTTCGACGGTCACCCAGCGCTGACCCGGATCTTGATGCCGGACGACTGGCCGGGTCATCCGCAGCGCAAGGACTACCCCCTCGGTGGCATTCCAGTGGAGTACAAGGGCGCTACGGTGCCGCCGCCCGAGGAGCGGAGGGCCTACTCATGAGCACGAGGACAGCGGGGAACACCCCCGATACGGACAATGTTGATGACCGGACAACGGGTGCCGACGACCTCGGCGGCCCCCAGGACACCTACGGCATCGGCGGCGAGCCGGCCGAGGGCCACGTCTACACGGTCACCGGTCAGGACTGGGACCGACTCGTCTCCGAGCATGCCGAACGCGGCGACGAGCGCATCGTGGTCAACATGGGCCCGCAACACCCCTCCACCCATGGCGTGCTGCGGTTGATCTTGGAGATGGAAGGCGAGTCGATCACCGAGGCGCGGTGCGGCATCGGCTATCTGCACACCGGCATCGAGAAGAACATGGAGTACCGCAACTGGACCCAAGGGGTCACCTTCTGTACCCGGATGGACTACCTGTCCCCGCTGTACAACGAGACGACCTA
>DATFOP010000338.1:0-4871 GCA_035265505.1 Propionibacteriaceae bacterium
AATCCGGGGCATCCGCGAGACGTTGTCTGGACGGATTCGCCTGGTCTCAGGGGGACACAACGCAACCGCGTCCGGCCGTAGCGCCGGTAGGTGGTTGCTCACCCAGCCGGACCACCCAACAGCCATCGTCGCACTGAGCGACGTGCTGGCTCTGGGCGTGTTGGAGGCGGCGGCTGAGCTGGGTATACAGGTCCCGCGCGATGTGTCGGTGTGCGGTTTCGACGACATCCCGGCTGCTGAGGCAACTGGCCTGACGACCGTGCGCCAGCCCATTCGGGAGCGTGGCCGCAGAGTCGGCCAATTGCTGATCGATCCGGAGTCTCACGACCGCCAGATTCTGTTGCCGATTGAGCTGATCATCCGTTCGTCAACCGGTCCATCAACAGGCCCAGGACGCCGTCCTTCGACGAGCTCAGGACGCACCGTGACACAAGTTCAGGGCACGTAGCAGCCCTCCGGCGTGATCAGGGCACGTAGCAGCCCTCCGGCGCCCCGAAGGGCGGGTAGCAGCGAACCGCGTGCCCTCAGTCAGCCGGCCCCTGGTCGTCGAGCCAGGAGGCGTCGTAGAGGATCGAAGCCTCGTTGATGAGTTTGATCAGTGTGACCAGCAGGTCGTTGGCTGTAGTCGAACGTAAGAGCCTGAGCTGATCGATGGCGCTGAGCGGAGCGATTCCGGCCAGTTGCCACGCTGCTTCGATCGGGTCTTCGGACAGCTCGACGGCCGCGGGCCAGACGTTCTCTGTGAATTCGCTGGCCATGGCGAGGCTTCGGCGGACCAGGCGATCGGCCTCATGACGGAGTGGCTCAAGACCTTCGTCCCAGATCAACTCGGGCAACTCGCGCACCTCGGCCCGAGGATGAGGCGCGTCGTCCAGCCAGCTGATGACCTCCAGCCTCGGACCGCCCTGCGCGGTCAAGTGCACAAACCCCTGGTCCGCGGTGACATTCAGCACTTCCGCGACCGTGCCGATGCCGAAGCGCTGTTCGCCACCCCCGACCTCATGTCCGCGTTCGATCAAGACCACACCGAACCGCGTGTCGTTGGCCTTGACCAGATCCGACAGCATGATCAGATATCGCTCTTCGAAGACGCGGAGCCGCAAGGGCATGTAAGGAAACAGCACTGTGCCCAGCGGAAACATCGCCAGCACAGCCATGGGGGAAGACAATCACGCTCAGCACAGCAGGGGCGCCCCGGGATACTGCTGACCTTGCAAGCTCTTGTCCGCTTAGTCACGTGCCGGTGGGCGCCCGCCGGTGGCGCACCGAATGCCGAGCCGCGTTACCGCGAGTCAATCGGCAAGCAGGTCGCGGGCGACGGCGTCGGCCAGTAGCCGTCCCTTCAGGGTCAGAATGGCCCGATCGGCCACGCACTCAATCAGGCCCCGAGCTGTGAGGTCCGGCAGGCGGCTCTGTTCGGCGATGCTCAACAGCGCGATGTCGAGTCCTTCCGCCAATCGCAGCTCGAGCAGTACGCGCTCTGTGTGCTGCTCCCTCCAAGACACGTGCTCGCCGGCGTGCGCCGGGCTGACTCCAGCTGCCAGCCGGTCGCCGTACGTCGTCGGGTGCTTCACGTTCCACCACCGCGTTCCGCCGACGTGACTGTGCGCACCTGGCCCGACCCCCCACCAATTGCCACTGCGCCAGTAGGCGAGATTGTGCCGGCAGCGGGCGGCGGTGGACCGAGCCCAGTTGCTCACCTCGTACCACCGAAATCCGGCGCCGCTGAGTCGCTCCTCCGCCAGCAGGTACTTGTCAGCGAGATCATCATCGTCGGGCGCCGGTAGCTCGCCGCGGCGGATCCGGCTCGCCAGGCGGGTGCCGTCCTCGACGATCAAGGCGTACGCGCTCAGGTGATCCGGGTTAGCGGAAATCGCGGCATCGAGACTGGTCCGCCAGTCGCCGAGCGATTCTCCAGGCGTCCCGTAGATGAGGTCGAGACTGATGTGTGGAAAGCCGGCGACCTTCGCCTCTTGCACCGCCTGCTGGGGCCGCCCGGCCGAGTGCATCCGGTCCAGGACGGCCAGGACGCGTGGAACGGCGGACTGCATGCCGAACGAGATGCGGTTGAAACCCTGTTCCGCGAGTTGAGCCAGCGCGGAGGCGTCGACCGATTCGGGATTCGATTCGGTGGTGATTTCGGCGTCCGCCGCCAGGCCGAAGCGGTCGCCGACGGCTCGGACGAAGCGTCCAAGCTCACCGGGCGGCAGCAGAGTCGGCGTCCCGCCGCCGACGAAGATAGTGGAGACGGGCGGAGCGCCCGGCCCGAGCGCGCGTGCGGCGAGGTCGAGCTCTGCGATGGCGGAGCCGATGTAGCCGGATCTGCTAGCCCCTGGCTGGTCCCTCAGCTCGGCCGCGGTGTAGGTGTTGAAGTCGCAGTAGCCGCACCGCGTGGAGCAGAACGGCACGTGCAGGTAGATGCCGAAGCTCTGTTCCGTCAGTGCGGCCAGCGCCGACTCGGGAAGCGATCCGTCCACGGGCACCGGATCCCCGGCCGGCAACGCGGAGGGCATTGATCGAGGTTATCCGTTCAACGTGCGCGCCCCGATGGGCTCCGCCGGTTGCCGCTCAATGCTCAGGGATGAGAACCAGCTTGCCGCGGACATGACCGCTCTGGCTCTGCGCATACGCCTCGGCCGCCCGGGAGAACGGAAATGTCTGAACCTTGATCACCAGCTTGCTGCTTTCCAGCAACTCGGCGGCCTCCGCCAAGGCCTTTTCCGGCCGGCTGTCCTCGCTGCCCCCGGTCACACGGGCCCCGGCCTCTGCCGCGCTGAAGTTGGCGATCGAGAGCACCTGCGCTGGCTCAGGCGCGAGTGCAATGAGATCCTCGATCGGCGTCTTCCCGGCCACGTCGAGTACAGCGTCGATATGGTCAACCGGCACCGCGCGAACGCGATCGACGAGCCCTGCTCCGTACAGCACCGGAATCGCACCGATCTCGCGGAGATAATCGTGATTCGGCTGGCTGGCCGACGCGATGACCGTTGCGCCGCGGGCGACCGCGAATTGGATGACGACGGCGCCCACTCCACCAGCACCGCCGTCGACGAATAAGGTGCTCCCCGCCTCGACTCCGAGAAGCCGTAAGGTCCGCTCCGCGGCCTCGGACGCGACGCCGGCGGCCCCGGCCGCGCTCCAATCAACCGAGGCTGGTTTGTGCGCCCAGGAGTCAAGTAGAGCGAACTCAGCCTGGGTATGGAATCCGCAACCGAAGACATCGTCGCCGACCGCTACTCCACTCACCCCTTCACCGATCTCGTCAACCACGCCGGCCGCGTCGAACCCGAGATAGCCGGTGCGTTCGAGTGGCTTGCCGCCGGCAGTGGTCCCCCTGCTGATCTTCGAGTCGATCCCGTTGATGCTCGCCGCCTTGACCGTGATGCGGATCTGGCCGGGTCCGGCATGTGGCTCGGGAGCCTCGCCCAAATGGAGGACCTCCGGCCCGCCGTACTCGTCGAACTGCAAAGCCCACATCTCCTGCGACCTCCTGATCAACTGGTACTGCGAGCAGGTTAGCGACTGCGCGGCCGGTCCGTGGCCGCTGCTGACTCGGTCGAGGATAAAGCCGCAACGAAGGCTTCCTGCGGCACCTCGACCCGGCCCACCATCTTCATCCGCTTCTTGCCTTCCTTCTGCTTCTCCAAGAGCTTCCGCTTGCGAGTGATGTCGCCGCCATAACACTTGGCCAACACGTCCTTGCGGATCGCACGGATGGTTTCCCGCGCTATCACACGCGAGCCGATGGCCGCCTGGATCGGCACTTCGAATTGCTGCCGAGGAATGAGCTCCTTGAGCTTGCTGACCATGGAGAGCCCGTACGAGTACGCCTTGTCCTTGTGGACGATGGCCGAGAAAGCGTCGACCGGCTCACCGTGCAGCAGGATGTCGACTTTGACCAGGTCGGACGGCTGTTCGCCACTTGGTTCATAGTCCAGGCTGGCGTAGCCCTTGGTCCTCGACTTGAGCGCGTCGAAGAAGTCGAAGACGATCTCGGCCAAGGGGAGGGTGTAGCGGATCTCGACCCGGTCCTCGGACAAGTAGTCCATCCCGTGCTGGATGCCCCGACGGGCTTGACATAGCTCAAGCACGGTGCCGATGTAGTCGGTGGGCGTCAGAATCGTGGCCTTGACCACCGGCTCATAGACCTCGGCGATCTTGCCCCCGGTCGGGTACTCCGAAGGATTGGTGACCGTCAGCTCCGTCCCGTCTTCCAAGATCACCCGATAGACGACGTTGGGTGCGGTGGAGATGAGATCGAGATTGAACTCCCGTTCCAGTCGTTCCCGGACAATTTCCATGTGGAGCAGGCCGAGAAAGCCGATCCGGAAGCCAAAGCCCAGCGCTCCCGATGTCTCCGGCTCGTAGCTAAGGGCAGCGTCGTTCAGCTGGAGCTTGTCCAGCGCCTCTCGGAGTTCGGGGTAATCGGCGCCGTCGATCGGATAGAGGCCGGCGAACACCATGGGATGTGGGTGCCGGTATCCGCCGAGATCTTGGGTCGCCGGCCGAGCCAGCGATGTCACCGTGTCTCCGACCCGCGACTGGCGTACCTCTTTGACCCCCGTGATCAGATAGCCCACCTCGCCGACGCCGAGAGAGCTGGCCTTCACCGGCTCCGGTGAGATCACCCCCACCTCGAGGGTCTCGTGAGCGGCCTTGGTCGACATCATGAGCACCCTCTCCCGATGCGACAGCGCTCCATCGACGACGCGGACGTAGGTGACGACTCCCCGGTAGGTGTCGTAGATCGAGTCAAAGATCAACGCTCGAGCGGGGGCCGCCGCGTCACCAACGGGAGCCGGAACCTGCGCCACGATTTGGTCCAGCAGCCGTGCCACGTTCTCGCCGGTCTTGGCGGAGACGCGGAGAAC
>DATFOP010000339.1:0-2325 GCA_035265505.1 Propionibacteriaceae bacterium
GATGGATCAGCTGATCAGGGCCGGCGAGTGATCACACTGATTCCGGACTATCACCTCTGCGTCGTGCTGCCCGACCAGATTGTCTCCGACGTGCCGCAGGCTGTCCGTCGGCTGACGCCGACTCGCCCGCTCACCATGATCAGTGGCCCGAGCGCCACTAGCGACATCGAACTCAACCGGGTGGAGGGCGTACACGGCCCACGTACCCTCGAAGTGATCATCGTCGATCCTTCGGCTGAGCCATCGCAGGATGTTTGAGGGAAGCGAATCTGATGCCTCGCTACTGCTTGCTGGGCCACGTGAACCCGGCCCGGCTCGACGAATACCGCGAAGCCCATAAGGCGGTCTGGCCGGAACTGCTGGAGGCACTGCGGGACGCCGGCTGGCGCAACTATTCGCTGTTCCTGCGCGACGATGGCTTGCTCATCGGCTATGCCGAACCCGATGATCTCGCCGAAGCTCAGCAGAACGTGGCCAGAACCGAGGTGAACGCACGCTGGCAGGCGGCCATGGCCGAATTGTTCCAATCGGATGGTGCTCCCGATGAGGCATGGGAGCTGATCCCGGAGGTCTTCAATCTCGACGATCAGTTAGCCGCCTCGTCGAACTGACGTCTCGCTATGCGTCGTCGCCGCATCAGTGCTGGCGAGAAGTCGATATTCTCGCCGACGTCCAGGCACGGAAGACGCTGAAAATTAACTGCTGGTGAGCGGCACCATCCAACGTGCCCGCACGTTCTGCGATGGCCGGCTCACTGTGGAACTACCGCCCGTATCTGGAGCGCTATCGCACTCGTCTGAATGTGATCTACGCCAGCGTCTTGAGCTGTCTTGCCGTTCGGGCGAAGCGCTCTCGGTACGTGGTCCCACTGAGCCCGAAGTGCGCCTTGAAGCGGCGAGCGAAGTAGTTCTGGTCGGGCCAGCCAACCGTCTGGCCAATCTCACTCATCGATTCATCGCCGTGCAGAAGCATCTCGGCCGCCGTCTCCACTCGGCGCTTGGCCAGGTATGCCATGGGCGGCAGACCCGTCGAAGATTTGAAGATCCGCAGGAGGTAGCTGGGGGATACGTGGAGGTCAGTCGCCAGCTCCTTGAGTGTCCAAGGATGTTGCAGCTTAGCCTCCAGCGACTGGATGGCTTGGGTGACAACCGGATGGGTCGGGCCGTTAGGCTCGGCGAACCGCTCTCGATCGGCCGTCACGACGCGAGCGATTTGACCCAGCACCAGGGTCAAACGCGCAATCACATCCGCGCGATGCAGGCCGAGGGGACTGTTCCGCAGCTCCTCGAGCGCTTTCAGATGAACCAGGCACTCGCGCAGTGCCTCATCGTCCAGATGAGTCGTGAGCATGCCGCGTCGTCCCGCGGATAGTGGCGCGCTCCATAAAAGGTAGCCAAGGACGGGATCTTCGTGGGTCCAGGCCAGCTCCCGGTAAAGCATTTCAGCGGTGAAGCCGCAGTTGTACAGCTCCAGATAGCCGGATTCGTACCCGTGCCAAACCCCTGGTCGCAGGAACACTACGTCACCGACTCGGAGCTTCTGGTGGCCCGCCAATGAGAGGTGCGTGCCTTCTCCGGCGGATACCACCGCCAGCTCGACAAAGCCGTGTGTATGGACCTCCGTCGGCTCCGTCTGGACATGGCGGCCGGCGGCGGCAAGCACGCCTTCGGTGAAGTAGGCGTGACCCTCTGCAATGGCCACGGGAAGTTCGGGCACGCCTCAGGCTACCGCCCGAAGCAGGATGACTTTGTGCTAATGGCGGAATAGTTCCGGACTATCGCTGAATGCATCGCAACCGGAACATGGTGTCCAGCAGCCCTCGACGAAGAATCGTCGGGCGCGTCAGTTCGCTCGGTACAAACCGGATGGTGAGTGACGACGATGATCATTGCCCGACCGTTTGGGCATCGGTCATGGCGGGTACCGAACCACCAGGGGTCGATGACCATGAGCCAGTGCCGGGTGGCGAGGGTATTGATGGCGCGCCGAACGACACTGGTAGGGATCACCGCATCCGAAGACGAGAGCGTGCTGCTTATCCCCGTCGTGAGCGGTTCCTTCCACGGTCCGTTTCCGGTGTCCATATCACGATTGGGTCAAGCGTTCGAGCACCGACTTGACGCGCAGGCTCGAACAGGTCTACGGTGTGGCTTGAAACGATTCAAACTTGGAAGGTCGAGTCAGCCATGCGCGGTTCGCGCTCTATCTCTAATTGGAGGTTCAATCAATGAAATTCCACAGGTCGGGCCGGCGCAGCGCAGCGCTGGTGGCCCTAGCTACGGCCAGCACGCTGGTCGCCGCAGGCTGCAGCGCCGGCAGTCTCGG
>DATFOP010000340.1:0-5666 GCA_035265505.1 Propionibacteriaceae bacterium
TCGGTCGAGGTGCCGGTCGAGGGCGTCGTCGACGCAGTGGCGCACCTGGCGAGTCCCGCATCCCCGCCGGACTACCTGCGCCTGCCGTTGGAAACGCTCGCCGTCGGCAGCCGCGGCACCGAGAACGCCCTCCGTCTCGCCCATGAGCACGATGCGCGCTTCCTGCTCGCCTCCACCAGCGAGGTCTATGGAGACCCGGAGGTGCATCCCCAGCCCGAGGAGTATTGGGGCCAGGTCAACCCCGTTGGTCCGCGGAGTGTGTACGACGAGTCGAAGCGGTTTGCAGAGGCCACGACCATGGCGTACCGAAGAGCTCTCGGGACGAACGTCGGCATTGCGCGAATCTTCAACACTTTCGGGCCGCGGATGCGCCCCCACGACGGCCGGGTGGTGACCAACTTCATCGCCCAGGCACTTCTCGGCGATCCGCTGACGATCTACGGCGACGGTTCGCAGACCCGCAGCTTCTGTTACGTGGAAGATCTCGTCGGTGGGCTCGTCGCCCTGCTGGACTCGGATGAACCCGGTCCGATCAATCTCGGCAATCCGACCGAGCGGACGATCGCCGACTTCGCCACCCTGATTCTGGACCTTACGGGCTCGAAGTCAGCGATCGAGCGCCATCCCCTCCCGGCCGACGATCCCACGCGGCGACGCCCGGTCATCGACAGAGCCGAGAAACGGCTGGGTTGGCGGCCGGAAGTCTCTCTCGAAGAGGGTCTGCGACGGACCGTCGCGTGGTTCCGATCGCAACCGGACGACGTCCTGGCAGCCCGTGCGGTCCTCGCCGGTGGCCAGCTTGACGGCCATCCGATCCCCGCCGTGCCGGCCATCAACGGCTATGCGCCGAGATCGCAGCTTTCCGCAGATGTCCGTACGGCAAGGAGGAAGGGCAAAGAACGTCTCGACGGCCAGCACCTTTGAGTGGGCCCCTCCGCGAGTAAACGAACGTAAGGCTAGCCCGCTATAGCCTGAGAATGTGGTGGAGGCGGGGAGCTCGCTACGCGCGACGTTTGGGCGCCTGGCATTTCACCACCCAAATCGATGGCCGGTGACATGGCACTGGACGGGCCTGCTGGCAGCTTCACTTGTGATCTTCTCCGGTCTTCGCATAGTCGCTGCGAACCAGCCTCAGCCGGTCGATCTTCCGTATGACTCGCGCAAGGTTGTGGTGGTGGGGACAACCGGACACTATGCGCTGACAGCCCAAGACCAGACGATTCTGCAGGAGCAGTCGGCTGTCGCTCAGCTCGGGGCGGTGTCGGTAAGGCCTCGCGACATCGGCGAATGCGCGGCAGCTGGTTGGGCCACTTTGGGTACAGGTCGCCGGACAACCGTCGGAGGCCTGTGTGAGCCGCAGGTGGTGAACGGTGAGGTGGCCGACTGGCCGGAGCGGTTGGCCGCGGCGGCGACCCGGTGGGGCGACGCGAAACTCGGCACGTTGGCAGCTTCCGTTCCTGGATGCGTCATGGCAGTCGGCCCTGGTGCATCGCTGGCTGCGGCCCATCCCGACGGATCAGTCGACCGATTCCAAACCCTTCAACAATTCCTCGCTGGTGGCGCCGCAACGCCGTGCCCACTGACGTTGATCGATTCGGACGAAAATGCTGACGAGGTTCTCACCGCGTTGCCACGAGGATCGAGCATGACGGTGATCGTCACTGGCATCGGGCCGCCACCCGGTTCCAACAAAGCTGGCCTGCAGGTGATTTACCGCATTGGCTCGGGCCCGGCGGGCTGGCTCACGTCGGCGAGCACACATCGCGGCGGAATTGTCACGCTGCCGGACCTCACCCGGACCTTGATCGAATCCGTGGGCCAGTCACCTGGGGAGATAGCTGCCCTTCTGGATGGCGCGCCGTTCCAGGTCCTTCCACACCACGTGTCCGGTCACGACGAACAAGATCATCTGCGCGCAGTCGCATCGCTGTCAGACGCAGCCCGCGTCACGGACATCGCCGTCGGCGTGGTCGGCGCCGTGCTAGCCGTCGTCCTGCTCCATGGGCTTTTGCGCCATCGGCTCGGCGCGCCGCGGCTGATCCTGGCGCTCGGCACGGTGCTGCCTGCCGCCATGATGCTGACCGGCGTCGCGGCCTGGAACCGGACAAGTTCGCCCGTCCTAGCGCTCAGTGGGATGGTCGCCTGCTGGTCACTTCTGCTTACCGCCGCCGCCCTGGGACTGGCCACGGCCGCGCGGGTTCCCGTCGCGCTGGTGGGCGCCACTCTTTCTGTGGCCGCGTTCACGATCGATGCGGCTCTAGGCGGCGTCATGCAGCCCGGTTCCATGCTCAGCTCCCGACCAGTGGACGGCGGACGCTGGTACGGCTTCGGCAATGTGACCTTCGCTGCGTATGCGGCTGCCGGGCTCCTTCTCGCCGGCTTGGTCGCACACCGCCTGCGAGTGGCTGGTCGTCCGCGTGCCGGGCTCGTCGCCGCAGCAGCGATCGGCTTCGGGGTCGTGCTCTGTGACGGTTGGCCGTCAATGGGAGCAGACGCCGGTGGCGTTCTTGCGCTAACTCCCGGTGTCCTGGCGTTACTCCTGGCGCTGTCGAGAATCGCCCTGACCTGGCGCACACTGGGGCTCGTTAGCGCAGCAACCACAGTGCTTGTCGCTGGACTGTTGGCACTGGACTGGCGGCGCGGTCCAACGGCGCGCACCCACCTTGGCGCCTTCTTCCAGCGGGTTCTTGACGGTGACGCCGGATCCATCATTCTTCGCAAAGCAACGGCTGCGGCAGCATCCCTCGCCAGCCCACTCGGGATGGTTGGGGTGATAGGCGGCATGACGCTATGGATCTTGGTTTTCAAGGTCATCGCCGAGATCTCCGGCGACACTGCAACACTCCGGCCGGTTGGTACCGCCGCCCTAATCACAGCCATCCTGGGGACGTTGCTCAACGACACCGGCGCCACTATCTGGCTAACGTTGACGGCAGCCTTCGCACTGAGCATTGGATCAATCTGGATTGACTCTCAGCAAGATCGCTCCACCTTCGCCGACGGTAAGGAACCTGAGCACGAGACTCCATACCGCCGTCGTCTCAGTTCCGGTTCGAGGGCCCAGCGCCTTCAGCAATGATCTCGCCAGCGGTCCGTACGCCCGACCAGCGCTCAATCTCTGCACTCAGGTCGAGGACATCGATGGGCGCCGCGTTCTCGTACGCGCCCCACTCCTGCCGGGGAAGCATCCACATGACCTCGAACTCGTTGCCGTCCGGGTCGGCGCCGTAGAGGCTCTTGGTGGCGCCGTGGCTGGATTCACCGGTGTATGCGCCCGCGTCCAGCAAGGTCTGGCGAGCCTCGGCCAGCTCGTCGATCGTGTCGACCTGCCATGCCAGGTGGTAGAGCCCGATACCACCGCGGCGCTTGGGCGGCGCCTGCGGACCGACCCCGAAGAGGCCGAGATCGTGGTGGTTCTGCGCACTCGGCAGCCGCAGAAAGGCCGCATTCGCTTGGGGCTCGCGAGCCACTACCGTCATGCCGAACACCTCGGTGTAGAAGCGCTCGGCACGGTCGAGGTCGGCAACGAACAGGACGGCGTGGTTAAGCCGAACCGGGCCGATCGGTGTCACTGCTCACCTGTCGGGCCGACCAGCTTCCACCCGCTCTGCCAGGACCAATCGTTGTTGGCGTTGAGTTTGATGTTGAGGAACGCCATCTCCTCCAATGATCGCGCCATCCGCAGCTCGCCGGCGTCGATCACCCGGTAGCCCAATGAGCTCGCGAACTCGCCGACCTTCGCCTTGGCTTTGGCGTCGTCACCGGCAATGAACGCATCCAACGGCGCTCCACCTTCGGTGGGGTTGCCGTGGCGGGAGGCGAAGTTGGTGTTGAAGGCCTTGATCACCGAGGCGTCCGGCAGCTGCCGCTGCAGCTCCTCCGCCGAAGACGTGCCGACGGTTACGAGGTCGCTGTAGCTGTCGTTGAGCGGGTTCGACGTGTCCACCACCACCTTGCCCGCCAACGCTGCGCCCAGCTCCTCCGCGACGACGGCAACGGCGGCGTGCGGTATGGCAAGGACAACGACCTCCGCGCCGTTCACGGCATCCGCATTGTCTGCAGCGGCTCGGGCCCCTGCGGCCGCAGCGGCGTCCTCAGCACTTTCTCGACTCGTCGCCGACACTGCGACGTCATGTCCGGCAGCGACCGCTGCCGCGGATAGTGCCTTGCCGACGTTGCCGGCGCCCACGATGGCGATACGCATGCAACACGCTCCTTGACAATAGGAGTTGAATCCTCAACCAACTATGTCACGTCAGGTCAGCCGCCGGCCCTTACTTCCAGATATACAGGCGGACCGCCGTGCCGGCGGGGCCAGATCGAACCTGCACCAGGTCACACAGCTCGTTTGCCTGCCACAAGCCGTCTGGGCCATCCGCGTGCATCGAACGCCGACCGACCAGCACATCGTCGATCACCGTGTCATCGGAGACCTCGCAGACCAGCGCTTGCGGTGAATGCCAAATTCGGAGCCTGCCTTGCGTCGCGCCACGACTCAAGCTGGCTGCGCCGAGTCGCCGCACGGTGCTCGCGAGGTCGGAAATCTTGTCTGAACCCAGCCCAGCCGCGTAGGCGTCCAGAGTGACGATGCCGAACAGGCTCTCCACGTTCTCAAGGGTGAAGATCGACTCGCCAGGCTCTCCGCCGAGCGGGGGAAGCTCGGCTTCGAACATCGCGTCCACGTGCGTCCGACCACCGTAGAGCGGGTGACCACGCGAGTGATTGCCTTCCATCACGGTCAGGTGGCTGCGATGGGCTTCCTCGATGACGTCAGGGTCCAGGCCGCGCACGTCGTACGGACAGATCAGCCATAAGGGCGTCTTCGGGTCCACCGCCACATTGAGGAGGGCCTCGTGCAACTGGCACTCGAGGATTTCCTCGGGTCCCCGCCCAGCCCAGATGGGCTCACCGATCCCTCGGACGGGTTTGCCGTCGGCGGAGTGGTCGTCGAGGAACGACTGCCAAGCTGGAATTATCCGTGCGGGGTTGCTTCCGAGGGCGGCCATATCGACGAACTTCACTTTTCGTGCCTCGGCGCCGAGTGTGTCCCGCAACCAGTTGGCGTGTTCCCGGATCAGCGCCACCATCACTGGCTCGCCGGCGGCCAAGCCCTCCTGGATGAAAGGGCTGAGGACGGACGCGAACTCCCTGGCATCGCTCCATAACAGCGCCTCGTGGCGATAACTCTGCCGTGATCGGGGTGGAGCCTTCGACATATCAGTTCCTGACAGACGGGCGATCAAGTCAGCCGCCGGCCCCGAACGGCGGTCCGCAGGGCGAACGTCTTGCCCTGTTGGTAACGGAATCATAACAGAAGGAGCCGGCATCGAAGTCCATTCGTAGCCGGCGGGGATTCGGTTTGAGCTGGTGTCGATTTGGCGGGTCCCAGTTCGTGGCTCAAGTAGGAGGCCGGCCAGGCAGGTCGGCTCGACGATCCAGGAGGACACCATGACCACCATCACCGCACCCGCGATCCACCCGGAGTGCAATGCCCACGACCGGGTCACCCGATCACTTCTCGGGTACGGCATCATCGCCGGGCCGATGTACGTCCTGATCTCACTCGCGCAAGCGGTGACCCGAGACGGCTTCGACCTGACCCGCCATGAGTGGAGCCTGCTGGCCAACGGCTCGTTCGGGTGGATTCAGTGTGCCAATTTCGTTCT
>DATFOP010000341.1:0-3990 GCA_035265505.1 Propionibacteriaceae bacterium
TGACGGGGTGCGACGGCTTGCCCAAAGGCTCGCCGCCATGGTCGGCAGGCGCCTTGACGACGCCTCGCCATACGTGGACGCGCGCCTGCCCGACGGGACTCGCGTGCATGCGATGCTGTCAACCATCGCGGCCCCGGGCACCTGCCTGTCATTACGTGTGCCAGCGAGGCGGACGTTTTCGCTAGCGGAAATGATTGCCACCGGCATGATCTCGACGGATGCCGCTGCGCTGTTACGCAGGATGATCGACGCCAAGCTCGCCTTCCTTATCAGCGGTGGCACGGGATCCGGCAAGACCACCTTGCTTGCGGCCCTGCTCGCGCTTGTTCCTCGGTCTGAACGCGTGCTGATCGTGGAGGACTCTCGCGAGCTGGCTCCGGATCATCCGCACATGATCCATCTCGAGGCCAGGCCGCCGAACGCGGAATTGGT
This sequence comes from Propionibacteriaceae bacterium, assembly GCA_035265505.1. Classification (GTDB taxonomy): domain Bacteria; phylum Actinomycetota; class Actinomycetes; order Propionibacteriales; family Propionibacteriaceae; genus Microlunatus. Next base: position 433 of record DATFOP010000341.1, read on the forward strand.
TGGCGCCATCACAATGACCGACCTGGTCCGCCAGTCGCTGAGAATGCGGCCGGACCGGGTCGTGATCGGCGAAGTTCGGGGTCCAGAGATCAGTGACCTGCTGATGGCGCTGAACACCGGTCATGAAGGCGGTTGTGGAACGGTGCACGCCAACTCTGCCAGCGACGTGCCAGCTCGTTTGGAGGCACTCGGCGCGCTCGGAGGATTGAGCCGCGACGTCCTGCACGCACAATTGGCAGCGGCCCTCGACACCGTGGTGCACATCACCCGCAAGGACGGTCGGCGCTGGGTCAGCGAGGTGTGTGTCCTCCATAGAGGACCAGGCGGGCTGGTGGAAGCTGAGCAGGCGGTCCAGTTCGATCTGGAGGCGGGGACCGTGCTGGGGCCTGGTCGCCGGCGGCTGGAGTGGTTGTTGGATCGATGATCATTTTGTCGCTGATCTGCGCTGTCCTCGCGGCCTGGGCGTTGGTGCCCCGAGCCCCGACGGCCGGGTTGTCTGCTCGCCTCTCGACCTCGCCCATTGACACGAGGGAGAGGCGCCGAGTTCGCTGGTGGCTGGTCGGGCTCCCGCTGATCGCGGTCCTCGGAATAGCGACGGCCGCATGGCTGGCCGGCGGTGTTGGAGCGGCGCTAGCTCTCGCGTTCGCCATCAGCATGGCCACGGCGATTCGTCTGGCTTTGTCACATGCTGGGCTGCGGGCTGCGCTGAGGGCCCGAACGTCGGCGACGGACGCCTGCGCGACCCTTGCCGCACAAGTGCGGGTTGGCCGGACACCAGCCGAAGCCTTGATCGCAGCAGCTGAGGACTGCCCGCTGCTCGCGCAGGCTGCTTCTGCTCAAGCACTCGGCGGAGACGTGGTGGCCGTCTGGCAAGCACAGTCACGGCGGCGCGGCTTCGCCGGATTGGCAGACCTTGCCCGGGCCTGGGCTATCTCTACCCAGACGGGGGCGCCAATGGCGGCCACCCTCGAACGTGTCGCCGAGGGTATGGCAAGCGAGGAGGCCGTCCGGACCGTCGTCGCTGGCGAACTTGCTGGACCCCGGGCTACGGGCAAGATCATGGCCGTGCTGCCGGTGGTTGGTCTGGCCTTGGGTTATGCGCTCGGTGGCGATCCCGTTGGCTTCTTACTCGGCGGCCCTTTGGGTTGGGGTTGCCTCGTCGGTGGAGCGTTGTTGGCGGCGGTCGGCGTGCTGTGGGTCGAGGCGCTGGCCCACCGTGCCGCGGTCGAGGGTGGTTCCGGGTGAGCGGCTCGGCTTTGACAGCGGCCGGCGGAGTGCGGCTCGTCACTCTGCTCAGCGCGCCACGGGAACGGGGTGGGGTCTGAGGTGAGCCCGTTGGTACTGGCGGCTGTCGCGGCGAGTCTGGCAGGACTTGCTGCGGCGCTCGCGGTAGCTTCGCCAGCCCGTCGACTGCGGGCAGCTGTGCAGGAGGAGGAGGGAGTCCGCGAGCGGCGAGCATCGCACTGGGTGGCCACGGTGCTCGTGGGACGGCCTGACGCGTTACCGCTGAGCCGCAGGCTCCTGGCCGGATCGATGGTCACGGCAGCCGTGGGGCTGGGGGTACTCCGGGCGTCTGCCGATTTTGCATTGGTCGCACTCATGTGTTTGGTGCTATTGACGTTCGTCGTCATCATCGCGCTGGGCTGGGTTGAACCGGCGCGAAGTCGTCGTCGGCGTCGTCAACTGCTGATGGACGTTCCGCAGGCACTTGAGCTGTTGGCGTCCTGTCTGGCCGCCGGCCTGCCGCTGCGAGCGGCCACGGCGGCGGTCGTCAGGGTCCATACCGGTCCAGTTCGGGAGGACTTGAGCACTGTGCTGAGACTGATTGACCTGGGCGTATCTGACGGGGACGCGTGGCGGACGCTGCGGCGGCATCCCGAGCTCGGTTCGGCAGCGGTTGATCTTGCTCGCTCGGCGCAGTGGGGAACAATGCTGGTGGAGACCCTGAACCACCATGCCCGAGCGGCGCGGCTACGCCGTCAAGCGGCGCTACAGGTTGCGGCCCGCGCGGTCGGCGTGCGCAGCGTTCTGCCGCTGATGATGTGCTTTCTGCCTGCGTTTTTGTTGATCGGCATCGTGCCGGCCGTCGTGTCAGCCATCTCTTCTGCTCTTTCCTAACTGTTGGCCGGCGCGCCGCTAGATGCGTCGCTCCTGATCTTGGATCGGGTACTCCGACGGTGGTTTCCGGGCGGCGAGCCAACGTAGATAGTCAGACACTGAGTCCACGACGATGGCATCTGGTTGCAGGGCGTAGGCGCTCTCGAAGTCTTGTTCGGTGATGGCGGGCCAGAGCCAGATCTTGATCCCTGCCGCTCTCAGCTCCTCAACTCTCGCTTCCGACAGCTTCCACCACCGCGGCATGTAGTAGGTGCCGCCTGACGCTTGGATCTGCTCCAGGGTGTGCGGTTCGCCGTGGGAGATCAGTCCCGACGGGATCCGCCCCTGGGAATCGACCGTACGGAAGGTCGCTAGAGCTGGCGGATCAAACGAAGACACGATGGTGCGGTGAGCGACGCCTGCTGCGACGAGCGCGTTCAGGCACGCCCGAGCTTGAGTCTCCGTCACCTGCGGATTCTTGATCTCAACGTTGATCGACAGCCGCCGATGTTTGGCCGCGAAGGCCAGCACCTCCTCGAAGGCCGGTACTTGGGCCCCCCGGAATTGCGGTCCGAACCATGAGCCGGCGTCGCATGCCCGGATTTCGGAGTAGGTCATCTCCGTGACGGTTCCGGTTGAGGAGGTCGTGCGGTCGACCGTCCAGTCGTGAATGAGGACCATTCGCTGGTCCTTGGTCCATTGCACATCCAGTTCAATCGCGTCAGCACCCGCACGTACGGCTTCCACAAAGGCCGGCATGGTTTGCTCCGGCGTACGGAGGCAGTCGCCACGGTGCCCGCAGACGAGCACGCGGTCGGGCGGGGGCGACTTCACCATCGGGCTGAATCCGGCCAACATACGGTCCTAGAGGTCCGGACGAAGCGATGCTTCGTCGCCATTGCCCCGGTTGGTCAACTTTCCAGATCTGCGCGCCATAGCCGCCTCTCCGCGGTGTTGCGATGCCTCGACGGCAGTTTTCCACAGGTCGAGGCGGGTCGGACCGCCGTCAACAGATTTCCTCCCGCCCGCACGGTTCCGTCCGAGATCAGCAACGTAACGGCATATCCCATTGCGGATGCGGCACCGGTTCGGGCGCCAGACACACAGGAGGCAGAGATGTCACAGTTGGTGATCAAAACGGACGGCGACGTCGTCCCGATCGTCGAGACCGGCGCCGCGGTGCAGCAAGCTGCGGTCGACCAGCGCGGGGTTTTCCGCCCTGTCAGTGCGGTCGAGCCCAGCCGCAACCAGCGCGGCATGGTGACCGCCGAGTGGGCGGTGGGGATCATCGCCGCTGCAGGGCTGGCGGGGGTTCTCATAGCGGTACTGACGAGCGGTCCGGTCGAGTCGGCCCTTCTCAAGGTGATCTTGCACTTCATCGGGGCGGTGGCAGACAAGTTCTGACCCGTCGTCGCAACAGACGAGTGGTTTGATCATGTGCTGGCCGCGACGGCAACTAAG
>DATFOP010000342.1:0-4362 GCA_035265505.1 Propionibacteriaceae bacterium
GTCTGCCGCATCAATGAGCCGCCCAGGGTGAGCCCTCGTCGGCCCTGGAGCGTGCCCCTGAAAGTCGGTCCACACTTTCCCTCAGGCGAGGATGCCGGAATAGCGTTGGACCATGAGTGACGTGCGTCCGGAACCCAGCAATGTCGGTCCCATCGCCGGAGGGAATCTCCGCGCGTCCGATGCGGACCGAGAGCGCGTGGCCACCGTCTTGAACGCCGCGTACGCGGAGGGTCGGCTGAGCCGCGAGGAGCACGACGAGCGACTAGATCAGCTCATGGGCGCCAAGACCTTCGATGACATCATTCCGATCACCCGCGACCTTGTCGTGGTCCGACCTCGTGAAGATCACCAGCCAGCCCCTAATCCAGCCGCCGGCTTCGAGGTCGATACGACCTCCGCTTCAGACCAGCCCGCCAGGTTGATCGCGATCTTTGGGGGTGTTTCGCGCAACGGCAGGTGGCGGGTACGCCGCAAGAACCAGGCGCTGGCCTTGTTCGGTGGGATCGACCTCGATCTGCGCGATGCGGTTTTCGAGGGCTCCACGATCGAGCTTTCCGCCATCTGCTGCTTCGGCGGGTTGGACATCAAGGTCGCGGAAGGGGTCCACGTCAGCAATGAAATGGTCGGGATTTTCGGCGGCACTGACCTCAAGGACGTGTCCGATCCGATTCCCGGGGCGCCGACGCTCGTGCTCAAGGGCCTGACACTATTCGGCGGCGTATCGGTCCGGGGGCCCAAGCCGAGAGAGAAACGACAGTAAGCCCTCGTATCGACGAAGGAAGTTCCGTAGGACCCAGGCCGTAGCCTGGATTTGCTATGGATGAACTCTTCGCGCCGCCGGCCTACGAGTGGCAGCGCCTGTCCCCCGCGTATCGCTCGCTCCGCCGTCTGACCACCGTGCTCACCGCACCGATCATCTTCAGCATTCCGGCGGTCATCGTGGGCGTTGTCACGGGTCGCTGGTGGATTTCGGCGCTCTTGTGGGCCATCGCTGGCGTCATCGTGATCACCCGCTGGTTCGTGGTAGAGCGCAACTGGCGCTCCTGGGGTTACGTCGAACGCGAGGACGATCTCTACATCACCCACGGCGTACTGTTTCGCAGTCTGGTGGCCGTGCCGTACGGCCGCATGCAGCTGGTCGAGGTGGGGTCGGGCCCACTCGAGCGGGCGTTCGGCCTGGCCTCAGTCTCACTCAAGACCGCCAGTCCGGAGACCAATGCGACTATCCCCGGTCTGACGCCAGACGAGGCGGCCCGGCTCCGTGACCGACTGACCGAACTGGGCGAGACCCAGGCTTCCGGCCTATGAGCCAACCACCCGTGCAGCACAGCATCGATGCGCAAGCCGCCCCACCACAAACCGTCAAGCCGATCAAACAAACCGAGCGGCCGCATCCTCTGACGCCGTTCATCCGCGGCTGGATCGTGCTGCTCGCGATTCTGATCGGCGCGGCCCGCGAGGTCGTTCCCGACGGCAGCGGCGAGCGCGGCATCTCGCTGTCCGATCTCAGTTGGATCGTTCCCTTCACCGCCCTCGCGGTGCTGCTGGGCGGGATCGCTGGCTTTGTCAGCTGGTACTTCACCCGCTTCGTCATCGACGACGAAGAACTTCGGGTGGAGACCGGCGCCGTGTTCAAGTCCTCGAAGAAGGTGCCTTTCGAGAGGCTGCAGTCGGTTGACATCATCCAGCCGCTTGCGGCGCGCCTCTTCGGGCTGGCGGAGCTTCGACTGGAAGCAGGTGCGGGAGACAGCACAATCAAGTTGCGTTACCTGCGGCAGACGAAGGCAGCGTCGCTGCGGGAATACCTGCTGACCCGCGCCCATGGTGAGCGGGCACAGATTGGTGATCATGGTGAACTCCGGGCGAGCGTCTTCACGGATCTGACTGCAGCTGATCAACCGCTGGTGCAGGTCCGCCCGGAACGGCTGATCCTCAGCTTCCTGCTCTCCACGGAGTGGCTGCTTACTATCGTCATCGGGTTTGTGATCTTAGTCATCACGGCCTTCTTCGATGTGGTCGCGCTTGCCCTGCCTGCTCTGATTCCGTTGGCGATCAGTGCTGTCACGATGATCAGCAGGCGACTGATCGCGATGTTCAACTTCACTCTGGCGGAGTCCCCCCGGGGCTTGCGGGTCACCCGCGGACTGACCAACCTCACCAGCCAATCGGTGCCAATCGATCGGATCCAGGGCGTCAAGATCAGCCAACCCCTGACGTGGCGGCCGCTGCGCTGGTATCGCGTCGATGTCGACATTGTCGGCTACGCCCACTCCGACACCGAGAACAATGAGTCCACGGCCAGCAGCGTGCTATTACCTGTTGCCGACGCCGATCAAATCGAGCTGGCGGTCGGTCGGGTCCTCCCGGGGTTCGATCTGGACGGCATCGAGCTCCACCCGGTGCCTTCTCGAGCGCGGTGGATTCGCTGGTTCGATTTCTGGACGCTGCGGTACGGCTGGAACGACCGGGCCATTACGACCGAGGAAGGCTGGCTGAACCACGAGCGCAACATCGTGCCGCATGCCAAGACGCAGTCGGTTCGAATCGAGCAAGGCCCGCTGCAGCGCCGGCTTCGGCTAGCGGACGTCCATATAGACACGCCGAAGGGACCCGTACACGCTGTCGCGCACCATCTCGACGCAGGGGTCGCGCGAGAACTCACCATCACCCAGCTGGATCGCGCTCGCGCCGCCAGGCGTGCAGACCGCGAGCGCATCCCCGTTGCCCAGGCCAGTGCGGAAGCCGACGGCGAAGCGGAACTGCTCGCTTCGTTCGGCACCAGCCGTGATCAACTGCTCGGGAGTGGCGGTGAGAGTGAGGTCTTCGCCATCGACGAGCAGCGGGTATTGCGGATTTACCGCCGTGCTCACGACCCGTCGGACAAGACGGTCGAGCAGATCCGTCAACTGCTGGCCACCTGGGAGGATGCGAACATCGGCCTGGAAGTGCCGAAGGTCATTCAGCTGGGCCAGCACGATGGGCGGTTCTACACCGTGGACCGACGCTTCTCTGGTCGCTGCCTGTCACCGTGGCTCGCTCAAGCTCAAATAGGCGAGCGGCGAGAAGTCCTCAGCAGTTACCTCGACGCCACTCGTCGGCTGCGCCAGCTCCCGAGCCCGATCCCGGGGTTCGCGAAACTGGTAGGACAGCAAGCGCCTCAACAGTTCAGCTCACTCGGGCAGCTGCTGCATCACATGCTGGAAGGACCCGTACGCGTCAGCGGAGGCCAACTCGAGCGTGACCTGCCCAATGTCGCACAAGTGTGGAACCGCCTGCATGCCGACCTGGCTGAGCGGGTGGTGAGTCCAGCGCTGGTTCACGGCGACGTATGTCCAGCCAACACCTATATCGATTGCCGTTCCGACCGGTGGGTGATCTCCGGGATTGGGGACTTCAGCCCGCATACGGTCAACGGCGACCCGATGATGGATATCGCTTGCGCGGTGATCTTTCTCGAACTGGAGCCCTACCCGGGAGCTGCTGCGGATTCCGTGTGGTTGGAGGCGCTGGCGGTGCAGCAGGGCGGCAGCGACGTTCGCCACTGGATCGAGGTGTACCGCAGGTTCTACGGGTTCTACTTCTCCGACGCGTTTCGCTTCGACCCCGTGCTTTACGCGTGGTGTCTGCGTCAGCTGCGGCGCTGAGGCCAGCTCTAGACCAGCCGCGACGGGCCACCCGGGCGGCCGCTTGGCACTCCCCGAAAAAGCGTGATGTCGATAGGCTCCCCAGCATGACCGACAAAACCGCAGAACAGACGCCAGCGCTTGGTATCGACATCGGCGGCAGCGGCATCAAGGGCGCTCCGGTGGACCTGCATGCCGGGGAGATGATGACCGATCGGCTCCGGATTACGACCCCGGCCAAGTCCACACCAAAGAATGTTGCGGCCGTGGTCGGTGAGATCGTCGACAACTTCAAGGACACGATCGGCGATGGCCCGATCGGGATCACCGTTCCGGCGGTCGTCACCCACGGCAAGACCCGCTCGGCCGCGAACATCGACAAGTCGTGGATCGATTGCGAGGCCGAGAAGCTCTTTGAGGACCAACTCGGCCGGGACATCCTGCTGGTCAACGACGCTGACGCGGCTGGTATCGCCGAGGTGCATTACGGCGCCGCCAAAGGGCACCCTGGACTGGTGATCTTGACCACGCTCGGCACCGGCATCGGCACCGCCATCGTGTACCGCGGCGCGCTGGTCCCCAACTCAGAGCTCGGGCATCTGGAGATCGACGGCCACGACGCCGAGACCCGAGCTGCCTCGAGCGTCAAGGACAAGCTCGGCCTGTCCTACAGCGACTGGGCCAAGCGCTTGCAGCGCTACTACGAGACCCTGGAGGCCCTGCTCTGGCCGGATTTGAT
>DATFOP010000343.1:0-7019 GCA_035265505.1 Propionibacteriaceae bacterium
TCGAGGAGCGACCGGTCCAGGTAGTCGAGGAGCGACCGGTCGAGGTGATTGAGGAGCGCCGCCTCGACGACGGTCTTCCCTAGCCGTCCTGAAGACCGGTACGCCGCCGGACTTGGACAGAGCCGTCCCGCCATCGTGGCAACCGCTGGACACCTGGCGCTGGCGCGGGTCATCGATGGCCTCGGCTCTGCAAGCAAGGCTGAGTCCGGTCCGCGCTGGGTCCGTGCCGCAACGGTCGCGCACGGGCATCGGCGGTCACCGGCGGTCACGTACGGTTCAGAAGAACCGCAGGCCGCTGCCCGTAACTTCCTCCTCCTGTCGGTCGTGGTGACCACGGCTGCTCTAACAACCAGGAACGGGCTGCGTCGCTTCCCCGTAGTCACCCAAGAACGTGCAGGTGGCTGGCGGCGGCCCATCCGCACTTGCCTTGCAGTCACTTGTGCGATGATTGCGCGGTAGAGCGTGGGCCAAGGCGTTCTTCTCCGACCATGCGGGTGAAGCGCGGCGACGCTCGGGCAAGCTGGTGGTCAAGACTCTGGGACTACGGTGATCTCAGACTCACGCACTCACCGTTGGAGGTCGCTATGGACCTACGCGTGAAGGCATGGCAGCTGCCGCCACGGTTGATCACTGGCGCGTACTTCCTTAACTCGGGGCTGTCCAAGCGTGGCGCGGACGACGCCACCGCAGGCCAGCTCCATGGCTTTGCGTCGGGAACCTATCCGTTGCTTGGCAAGCTGGATGCCAAGCGGTTCACCGGCCTGCTATCCACCGCGGAGATCGCCATCGGCACGGCCCTGGTGCTGCCGGTGGTCCCGGCCTGGCTGGCCGGCGCTGGGCTGACCGCCTTTGCCCTGGGCACGCTCGGCTTGTACCTGCGGACACCCGGCATGCGAGAGGAGGGCTCCCTTCGTCCCACCCAGCAGGGCATCCCCCTGGCTAAGGACGCGTGGATGGTCGGCGTCGGGCTCGCCTTAATGATCGACGAGGTCACTGAGCGGGCTAGCCAGTCCTGATCGACCGCCGAGCTCGGCGGAGCCGACCGCGCGCTGGTGGGACCCGTCGTCCTCCCCGGCCGTGCCACCACCGTGCCATCCACAGAAGTCTTGACCGGTTCCCAGCGGACAACCACGGACAACGCCACCGGGACCTCGACCTGCGCCGCTCCCTACCTCCCAGGTGGCGACCGCGCCCGATCTGGCTTTGCAAGCAGGTGGTCGATTGGTTGCAGGCTTGGATCGGCTTGCCGTGCCCGGCCGGCCGATCGGTCCCTGGTCGCGGAGGGGACCGGGAACGCCATTACGGCGTTCGCGACCGGGCGGGACCGCAGATCCAGCGCAGGAGTCCGCGAACCTCAGTTGTGCGATGATCCCCCTCATGCTGGATTGAGCCCTCGGCCGGACGGGGACTCCCGCAATCCAGGGAATAAGGCCGTTCCCAATGAGTGAAGGGGTCGCTGTGGACATTATTGGTGTGATCATCGCCGGCATCATCATTGGCCTGCTGGGCAAGTTCTTCGCGCCGGGCGACCGCGACAACATTCCGCTCTGGCTCACTGTTGTCTGCGGGGTCGGCGGCGTGCTCATCGGCTACTACCTCGCCGCAGCGGTCGGTGTTGAGGCGACCCGCGGCATCGACTGGACCCGGTGGATCATCAGCATCGTCGTCGCGGCCGTCCTGGTCATGATCGCGGCCTCGGTGACGGGCAGACGCGGCCGGGCGATCTAACGAGTCCTGGGACCGCGAGGACCATGGCCTCGGCGCGGATGAAGCTCCGGCCGGCCGGCGAGCCATGCTCCCCAAGGCTTCGACCCGGCCGGCACGAATCACGGAGTCACCGCGTGGCTCGGTCCGTGGTGGGTCCGCACAGCATCGGGAACTGCTGGTTTCCAGTAGGGCCCGGATCTCGGCGTCGGGGTAGCGTCGGTGGCCGCCCAAGGTGCGGAAGTAGGGCAGCATGCCGTCCTGCGCCCAGCGGCTGACCGTCTTTGGGGACACCTGGAGGAGCTCGGCGACCTGGGCTCGGTTGTCTGGGGCAACGCGCTCTCCCGTTCTTACTGTCGCCCCCCGGTTGGGTCTGCCCAGGGTTGAGTTGACTCCTTACCTGCGAGGACGAGGTCCTTGCTGGAAGGATCAGCAGTATGCCGACCCCATATCCACCTGAGTTCCGCCGTGACGTGATCGCAGTCGCCCGTCAGGGCGACCAATCCCGGGAGCAGGTCGCTCGGAGTTTCGGGATCTCAGCGTCCTGTCTGGCCCGCTGGCTGCGGATCGCTGACCGCGAAGACACCCTGGCCAACGCCTCCGATGCCTCCGACGACCGCGGGTTGCAGGTCGAGAACCGGGAGCTGCGAAAGCGCACCAAGCAGTTGGAGCAGGAGAACGAGATCCTGCGCCGAGCGACCGCCTACTTCGCCCGCGAGACCCTCCCAAAATGATGTTCCCGCTGGTCGCAGACCTGGCCGCCGACAGGATCCCTGTCACGGTGACCTGCCGGGTGCTCGGGTTCTCCAAGCAAGCCTTCTACCAGTGGTGCGCCAATCCCATCAGCCAACGCGACTGGGACGACGCCCACCTCATCAACGCCGCCATCGATATCCACCACGACGACCCCGAGTTCGGCTACCGGTTCATCACCGATGAGCTCGCCGGCGTCGGGATCACCGCTAGCCGCAACCGCGTCAACCGGCTGTGCACCAACAGCGCCTGTTGAGCCGCCACGCCCGCAAACGTGGCCTGCACCGCACGCCAGGGCCACCCGTCCACGACGACCTCGTCGCCCGGCGATTCACCGCCGCAGCACCGGACCGGTTGTGGCTGACCGACATCACCGAGCACCCGACCACAGATGGCAAGCTGTATCTGTGCGCGATCAAGGACGCCTGCACCAACCGGATCGTCGGGTACTCGATGGCCGACCGCATGACCGCCCGCCTCGCCGTCGACGCGCTCACCAACGCCGTCGCGCTGCGACACCCCTCTGGGACGGTGGTGCACTCGGACCGCGGCAGCCAGTTCCGCTCCCACGCCTACCTCCGCGCCCTCCGCGGCGCCGGCCTGCACGGCTCAATGGGACGCGTCGGCGCCTGCGCCGACAACGCTGCGATGGAGTCATTCTTCAGCCTGCTACAGAAAAACGTCCTCAACCGGCGTCGCTGGGCGACACGCGAGCAGCTGCGGCTGGCGATCGTGGTCTGGATCGAGCGCACCTACCACCGCCGCAGACGCCAAGACAGCCTTGGACGGCTCACCCCGATCGAATACGAGACACTCCTACGCACCGCTCACGCCACATGACCGCACCTACCCGACCGAGTCAACGAAAGTCTGGGCAGACCCGTTGGGACGACCCTATGCCTGTCGGGTCGGATGCCATCGAGTGTTCTACACAGGCTCAACCGTCAGACCACCTCAGCGACGGAGCACTAGTACCACGGGGGCGGTCAAAGAGTGTGGCCTCTCAAGCGTCTGACCTGCACAGACGCAAAAATGGCATCACCCCATTTGATTGCCCCCGTGATAACTTGCGGCAGCGGAGCTTCTTTCTGCTGCTTGCTCGTGCGGGCCTGCCCCGCATCTCCTTCCATGACCCTGCGTCATAGCTGCGCCACCTGCTGCTCAGCGAGGGCATTCACCCAAGATAGTGAGTAACCTGCTCGGCCACAGCCCGATCGGCATCACCCTGGATCTCTACTCGCATGTCACTGCCACCATGCGGCCATCGCGGCTGAGGCCATGGGCCGACTGCTTGGCGGTCAGGACCACAGCCAGGCGACCGATGGCGGTCAAGGCCAAGGGCCGTAGCCGGCAATTGCAGCCCGGTCAGATCCAACGACTGTACTGAGCCGGCGCGCTGGTTCTGATGGTGGAGGTGGACGCTGATCCGTAGTCGGGTGGCTGTTGGCCTTGTGGTCACCCGTCATTCGTCAGCCGATGCGGCAGTTCACGACGCACCACGCGGAGCCAGAGGTTCGTCACCTGGGGCGGTTCAGTCAGGCTGATCCGTTCAAACTTGATGTTGGTGCCGCCCGGATGCTCGTGCAGCCGAACACCATCACCAAGCAGGCCGGGCGCAATGTGCACCAGGATCTCGTCGAGGACTCCTGCGTTGAGGCACGACCGGGCGGTGTCGGCACCAAGGACGACGACGTAGTTGTCCCCAGCAGCCGCCTTGGCCCTGGCCACGGCCTCTTACCGTAATGTCGCCGCTGAGAAGGTGAAGCCGGCTGGGGAGTTCTTCGGAGGGTGGTGGCTGAGTACGAACTGTGGACCGGTCCATGCCCCGCCGTACGACTTGCCTTCCTCGGTCTTGGCGACCTGGTAGGTGCGATCGCCAATGAGCAGGGCACCGACGTTGGCCTGCACCTGGTCTGCAGTCGGGTTGGGGCCGAGGTAGTCGGCCAGCCAGGTCAGGTCGTCGCGAGGGCCGGCGATGAAGCCGTCCAGCGACATGGTGGCATGCCAGAGGACTTGTCCAAATGGACCCCATCAAGGATCAAGGTGGGTGTCGTGCATTAGACGCATGACGTCCTAGTGGTCATCACTGACAGTGGCGTCCCCCGCTAGCCGGCGTGGGTGGGGCCGACGTGGTCGATGGCCAGTCGGATGAGCACCCGTTGCTGGTCGACCATGGCGCGTCGGTAGTCCTCCCAGTCGGGGTGCTCGCCGGAGATGCGGCGGTAGTAGTCGATCAGCCCATCCATGGCTTGGGGCAGGGGCACGATCTCTGCGGTGCCGTCGATCTGGATCCAGGGGCCGAAGAAGTTGTCGGTGAAGACGCACAGGGTGGCGGTGGGCTGGCGGCGGAGGTTGCGGACCTTGTAGGCGGTCTCCCGGCTGCTGATGACGACCTTGCCGTCGCTGTCGATGCCGACGGTGACCGGGGAAGTTTGGAGGCCGCCGGCGGATCGGCGGGTGATCATGACCACTCGGTGGTTGTTGGCCACGAATTCGCGTGCTTGATCTGGGGTCACCTGGCCTCCTTGTTGTCGCCTTGGCCAACAGCGCTCAGCTTGCCGCAATCCACTGGCACAGGTCGCTTCTGTGCACAGACCGATCAGGCGGTTTCGAAGCAGGCTTGGGCGGCCGGAAGAGCCCTTCGCCTTTGCTCAGTCGTGCCGTCGGAAGGCGGCGCCTGCCGTGGGTCGCGTCGTCCGCGGACTTCCATGGGCGCACGAGAGGCCATGGTTGGCAGTCGCTGCGACCGGGGCGGTGATGACGGTGGCGGTCGCTTCCAGCCGGCGCCTGCTGGAAGTAGTGTATGCAGGTTTCGGACGCCGGACCGCCACCGGCTCCCCGAGCTGGATCAGGCGGTCGTGCCCGCTTGACCAGGAAGGGGCATGCTGGCTATGGAAGCCGAGGGCTGGGCCGAGTGGGCGGGGGCAGCGCCAGAGTCCCCAGCCGAGGCACCGCCCACCCCCATCGGCCCCTTCGAACTTGAGCTGGGTGAGCTGCCCCAGCTGGTCGTGACCTGGGCTGCACGACTGGCCAGCACCGAGGACGCACTGCTGTGGCTTGTCGAGCCCGAGCGCCAGCGGCTGCTGGTGCGGTACGGGATCGGCCGCTTCGCTGCCAGCGCCGGCCGCAGCCTCCACAGCGGCGAAGGGCTGGCCGGCCAGGTGTGGCAGACCGGCGCGCCGTTGGCCGTGACCGACTACCAGTGCTGGCCTGGCCGGCTGCGGGAGGCTGGCGGCCAACATGAGCTGCAGGCGGCGTTATGCCTGCCGTTGCGCCGGGACGGGGAGGTCATCGGCGTGCTTGGAGTGGCCACCAGCAAGCCGGGCCGAGTCTTCGATGCGCCCGAGATCCAGCAGCTGGCCGGGTGTGCTGATCTGGCCGCCGCCGCACTGGAGAACGCTGGGCGCCTTGCCGTCGCCCGCCGAAAGCTTGCCGAGCAGGCCCGCATCGAGCAGCAGCTGCGCCGGTCCCAGGCCCGCTACCGGGAGATGTTCCAGCAGCTTCCCGCGGTCGTCTACCTCGAGGTCCATGCCCTTGGCGGGTCATGGGTGTATGAGAGCCCACGGGTCGAGGATCTCTTCGGCTACACCCCGGAGGAGGCCGGGCGGCCTGGGTTCTGGAAGACGGTCCTGCATCCCGACGACCGCGAGCGGGTGCTGGCCGAGGATGCGCGCTGCGAACGGACCGGCGACCCCTGGCGTATGGAATACCGTCAGATCGCGAAGGACGGTCGCGTGGTTTGGGTCCGCGACCACGCTGTGCTGGTCCGCGGCGAGCACGGCGAGCCAAGTTTCTGGCACGGGATCATGATCGACATCACCGAGCAGAAGCTGGCCGAGGAGGCGATGCAGCAGGCGCTGGCAGCCGAGCATCAGGCGCTTGAGCGCGAGCATGAGGCGCTGCTACGCGAGCGGAAAGCGCTTGAGCGCGAGCGGCAGGCCACCCGCGAGCTGCGGGCGCTGGACGACATGAAGAATCTGTTCCTGAGCGCTGTGTCGCACGAGCTGCGCACCCCGCTTGCCGGGGTGGTCGGCATCGCCCTGACGTTACGGCGGGCCCGGTCGAGGCTGGCCGAGGAGGACGTCGCCGATCTGCTCGACCGGCTGGTCAAGAGCGCCGACAAGCTGCAGGGGCTGCTCAGCGACCTGCTCGACCTGGATCGGCTCAACCGGGGCATCGTGACGCCCAAGCTGCGCTCCACCGATTTGGCCGTGCTGATCAGCCGCATCGCTGAGCAGTGGCAGCAGGAGAGCGGCCGGACACTTGAGGTGGCCGTGGAGTCGGTCGTCGCTCAGGTGGACTCGGACAAGGTCGAGCGGATCGTGGAGAACCTGCTCGCCAACGCCGACCGGCATACCACGCCGGACACGCCGGTCTGGATTAGGACCACCCGCCACGACCAGGGCGTGCTGATCACGGTCGAGGATGCCGGCGCCGGCATCCCATCCCAGCTGCGCGCGGATCTGTTCGAGCCGTTCCGCCAGGGACCGGAGCATCCCCGCCACGCCCCCGGCGTCGGCATCGGGCTGACGCTGGTTGCTCGCTTCGCCGAACTGCACGGC
>DATFOP010000344.1:0-9749 GCA_035265505.1 Propionibacteriaceae bacterium
CGCCTTCGCCATCAGATCTCACCTTCCTCGCGCTTGATGAACCGCGCCTTCATGGGCAACTTGTGAATCGCCAGGCGCATCGCCTCGCGAGCCACGTCCTCATGAACGCCGGAGAGCTCGAAAAGCACCCGCCCAGGCTTGACGTTGGCGATCCACCACTCCGGCGAACCCTTGCCGGAGCCCATCCGGGTCTCGGCCGGCTTCTTGGTCAGCGGGCGATCCGGGTAGACGTTGATCCACACCTTGCCGCCACGCTTGATGTGCCGGGTCATCGCGATCCGGGCGGACTCGATCTGCCGGTTGGTCAGGTACGACCCTTCCAGCGCCTGAATGCCGTAGTCGCCGAAGGCGAGCTTGGTTCCGCCCTTGGCGGCACCACGCCGGGTCGGGTGGTGCTGCTTGCGGAACTTGACTTTGCGGGGAACCAGCATCGCTCAGCCCTCCTGCCCTGCGGATTCCGTGCCGTCAGTGGCCTCCGCTGGAGACACCACCACGTCTGGCGCCCCTTCAGCAGTACCAAATTCCTGCGCGCCTTCGGCGCGACGCCGACCACCGCGCTCCGGGCGGGTCTCCGTACGGCCGGGTCGCCCGGTCCGGGTCGGCCGAGTCCGGCCGCCAGCCGCGCTGCGGGCGGCCTTCTGGGCCGCGCGCTCAGTGCGAGTGCCCGCCACGTCGCCCTTGTAGATCCAGACCTTCACCCCGATCCGGCCAAAGGTGGTCTTGGCTTCGTGGAAGCCATAGTCAATGTCGGCGCGCAGCGTGTGCAGCGGCACCTGGCCCTCTCGGTAGAACTCCGAGCGGCTCATCTCCGCGCCGCCGAGTCGGCCGGAGCACTGGA
Source organism: Propionibacteriaceae bacterium (assembly GCA_035265505.1). Classification (GTDB taxonomy): domain Bacteria; phylum Actinomycetota; class Actinomycetes; order Propionibacteriales; family Propionibacteriaceae; genus Microlunatus. Next base: position 839 of record DATFOP010000344.1, read on the forward strand.
TCCGGATGCCACGGGCGCCGCCGCGCATCGCGCTCTGCTGCGCCTTGCGCATGGCGCGGCGGAACTGGACCCGGGAGGCCAGCTGCTCAGCGGTGGCCTGCGCGACCAGCTGGGCATCGATCTCGGGGTTCTTGACCTCGAGGATGTTCAGCTGCACCTGCTTGCCGGTCAGCTTCTCCAGGTCACTGCGCACGCGCTCCGCCTCGGCGCCGTTACGGCCGATGACGATGCCCGGGCGAGCGGTGTAGATATCCACCCGAACTCGATCCCGGGTGCGTTCGATCTCCACCGAGGAGATGCCCGCCCGCTCGAGGCCCTTCGTCAGCAGCTTGCGGATCTTGACGTCCTCGCCGATGTAATTGGAGTACAGCTTGTCGGCGTACCACCGGCTCTTGTGATCGGTGCTGATACCCAGCCGGAAACCGTGCGGGTTGATCTTCTGACCCATGCTCTAGGACTCCCTGGGCTCGACGACGACGGTGATGTGACTGGAGCGCTTGAGGATGCGACTCGCGCTGCCCTTGGCTCGCGGTCGGATCCGGCGCATGGTGACGCCCTCGTCCACAAAGGCCTGCGAGACGAACAGATCCTCGCGCTTGAGATTGCCGGTCTGCTCGGCGTTGGCGGCGGCGCTCGCGACGACCTTGTAGACCGGCTCACTCGCGGCCTGTGGCGCGAACTTGAGGGTGTCCAGTGCGTCAGAAACGTCCAGGCCACGGACCAGGTCGACCACGCGGCGCACCTTGGGCGGCGAAACGCGAACTTGCCGCGCGATCGCGTACGAACCGGGACGGTCGCCGAGGAGCGCCTCGCGGCGGCTCGGGCGTGAGTCCTTGCTCATGGTGAATAGTTCCTTCTCTGCGTCCGCAGTCAGCGGCCCATTGAATTGGCGCGGCGATTCATCGCCGAATCGAACTGGTGCGGCGATTTCATCGCCGACGACTCTTCCGGTCGTCCTTGACGTGGCCCCTGAACGTGCGGGTGGGAGCGAACTCCCCCAGCTTGTGGCCCACCATGGAATCGGTTACGAAGACCGGGATGTGCTTGCGCCCGTCGTGTACCGCGATGGTGTGACCGATCATCTCGGGCACGATCATCGAGCGCCGCGACCAGGTCTTGATCACGTTCTTGGTTCCCTTGCTGTTTTGCACCTCGACCTTCTTGGTCAGGTGATCATCAACGAAGGGACCCTTCTTCAGGCTGCGTGGCACAGTCTTCTAGCCTCCTGCTCAGCGCTTCTTGCCGGTCTTGCGGCGGCGGACGATCAGGCGAGAACTCGCCTTGTTTTTGTCGCGGGTCCGGCCTTCCGGCTGGCCCCACGGGGAGACCGGGTGGCGACCACCGGAGGTCTTGCCCTCGCCACCACCGTGCGGGTGGTCGATCGGGTTCATGGCCACGCCGCGTACGGTTGGGCGCTTGCCCTTCCAGCGGTTGCGGCCAGCTTTGCCCAGGGCGATGTTGGACTGCTCAGCGTTGCCAACCTCGCCGATGGTCGCCCGGCAGCGAACGTCGACCATCCGCATCTCGCCCGACGGCATGCGGAGAGTGGCGTTCTTGCCTTCACGGGCCACCAGCTGAATGCTGGCGCCAGCGGAACGGCCCAGCTTGGCGCCGCCACCCGGGCGCAGCTCCACGGCGTGAATCGTGGTACCAACCGGGATGTTGCGGAGCGGAAGGTTGTTGCCCGGCTTGATATCGGCGCCTTCTCCGGCCTCCACCTGGCTGCCCTGCCCCAGCCCGGTGGGAGCGATGATGTAGCGCTTCTCGCCGTCTGCGAAGTGCAGCAGCGCGATCCGGGCCGTTCGGTTCGGGTCGTACTCGATCTGCGCGACCTTGGCCGGCACGCCGTCCTTGTCGTAGCGCTTGAAGTCGACCAGCCGATACGCCTGCTTGTGGCCACCACCGATGTGCCGTGTCGTGATCTTGCCGGTGTTGTTCCGGCCGCCGGTCTTCGGGCTCGGAACCAGCAGCGACTTCTCCGGAGTGGAGCGGGTCAGCTCGACGAAGTCGGCCACGCTCGCGCCCCGGCGCCCTGGTGTGGTCGGCTTGTACTTGCGGATAGCCATGTCGTTCGTTCGTCCTTTGTCTGCGTCAGCCGGCCGGCGCCGAGAAGATGTCGATCCGCTCGCCGTCGGCAACGGTCACGATCGCGCGTTTGGTGTCGGGGCGCTTCCCGAAGCCGCGCCGGGTCCGGCGTACCTTGCCCTGCCGGTTGATCGTGTTCACGCCGGTGACCTTGACGCCGAAAACGGTTTCCACCGCGATCTTGATCTCGGTCTTATTGGCCTCTGGTGCCACGAGGAAGGTGTACTTGTTCTCGTCCAGCAGGCCATAGCTCTTCTCGCTCACCACTGGCGCCAGCAAGATGTCGCGATGGTTGCGGATTTTGACGCTGGTCACTTCTCGTCCTCCTCCATCGGCTCAGGGCCTGAGCTTGTCGCCAGGGGTCCTGGGCTCGTCGCCACGGGTTCTGAGCTTGTCGACGGGGCGGGACGCGCTTCGACAGGCTCAGCGGGCGTATCGGTTGGCTCCACGCGCGTCTCGGCAGGAGAACTCAGCTGGTCGGGCTGGGCGTCCTCCGGCTCCTCCGGCTGCTTCGGATCTTGGACCGGTGCCGCCGGCGGCCCGGACACTTCCGAGGAGGCAATCAGAGCAGCCTCAGTTTCCCGGGCGATGGCTTTCCCCGACTTTCCGGCGGTGGGACCCGCTATGAAGGCATCCAGCGCCGCGGAGGTGAAGACCACCTCGTCGTTGACCAACACGTCGTAGGCGTTGAGCTGGTCGACCGCGATGGTGTGGACCGTGATCACGTTGCGCAGACTCAGCCAGGCCAGATCCTCGTCGCGATGGATGACGACCAGCACCTTCTCCGAATCGGTGATCCCACGAAGTGCCGCCACCGCGGACTTGGTCGATGGCGCATCACCGGAAACCAGGTCACTGATCACGTGCACCCTGCCGTCCCGTGCGCGATCCGACAGCGCCCCGCGAAGGGCAGCGGCGATCATCTTCTTAGGCGTGCGCTGCGCGTAGCCATGCGGCTGCGGGCCATGCACGACGCCGCCGCCGACGTACTGCGGTGCCCGTACCGAACCCTGCCGAGCCCGGCCGGTGCCCTTCTGCCGGTACGGCTTGGCTCCGCCGCCGCGGACCTCGCCGCGGCTCTTCGTGGAATGCGTCCCCTGCCGCGCGGCCGCCAATTGAGCCACGACGACCTGGTGGATCAGCGGGATGTTGGCCGTCACGTCGAACAGCTCTGCGGGCAACTCGGCCGTGCCGGTCTTGGCGCCGCTGGCGTTGACTACATCAACCGTTCGGTTTGCACTGGAAACAGGAGCGCTCACGCTGCCTCTCCCTTCTTGACCGCGCTGCGCACGACGACGAGGCCCCCTTTGCTGCCGGGGATCGCGCCCCTGATCAGCAGCAGGCCGCGCTCGGCGTCGACAGCGTGCACGCTGAGGTTCTGCACGGTGACCCGCTCGACACCCATCCGGCCAGCCATCCGCAGTCCCTTGAAGACACGGCCGGGGGTCGCACAACCACCGATGGAGCCCGGCGAGCGGTGCTTGCGGTGCACGCCGTGGCTGGCCCGCAAGCCGGCGAAGCCGTGTCGCTTCATGACACCCGCTGTGCCCTTGCCCTTGCTGACCCCGGTCACGTCGACAACCTCGTCAGCAGCAAACAGATCGGCCGTCAGTTCCTGTCCCAGGGTGTACTCGCTCGCGTCGGCGGTACGAATCTCGGCCAGGTGCTTCCGTGGCGTGACGCCTGCCCTCTCGAAGTGTCCGGCGCTGGGCTTGGTCACCTGCTTGGCCTTGATCGGGCCAAAGCCCAGCTGGACGGCCGAGTAGCCGTCGGAGTCCGGGGTCCGGACTTGGGTCACGACGCAGGGACCGGCCTGGACGACGGTCACCGGGACGACTCGGTTGTTGGCGTCCCAGAGCTGGGTCATGCCGAGCTTGGTGCCCAGCAGACCCTTCACCTTCCGGTCCGTCTTGACGGCGGCGTTGCTCATGATTCTGTGGTCCTCAGAGCTTGATCTCGATGTCGACACCGGCTGGCAGGTCCAGCCGCATCAAAGAGTCAACGGTCTTGGGCGTCGGGTCGATGATGTCGATCAGCCGCTTGTGGGTGCGCATCTCGAAGTGCTCGCGGCTGTCCTTGTACTTGTGCGGCGAGCGGATCACGCAATACACGTTCTTCTCCGTGGGCAGCGGCACCGGGCCGGCGACCTTGGCACCCGTCCGCGTGACGGTGTCGACGATCTTGCGCGCCGACGAGTCGATCACCTCGTGGTCATAGGCCTTGAGCCGAATGCGGATCTTCTGTCCCGCCACAGTTCGTCCTTCTCTCGTACCGCTGATATGTCCGACCCACGCGGTCGGGCGTGTCGCCCCACTTCCCGCGCGCACGACCCTGCTGTAGTCGTACGTGCTGGAGGGAGTGTCCCGGACCAAGAAGGCCGGGGCTCAGAAGTCTCGCGGTTCGGCGACCAGCCTTGAAACTCGAGTTGAGTTGCGGGCACGGCACGCCCCGGCGACCCCGTCGGAGCAACCTGACGATTCTGTCAGATGGGTCAATCCAGATCAAATCGCGCGGACTTGCTTGTGAGCGCTCTAGGCTTCTTCCCCGCTGTGTTGGCGTCGTGCAGGCGAATTTCGGTGCGATTCTTCTCCAGAATCTTCTGACATCGCCCGCTCGGGCATCTGGCTGGTGCCACGATATGGCGGTGACAAATGAGCCGCCGCGGGTGAAACTGCGCGCTGGCGTCGCTGCCGGGCATCGAGCCACGGCAGAGGCCGGGGCCGAGCTGCTGAAGCAGGGCGGCAGCGCGGTGGACGCCGCCGTCGGCATGATGCTGGTCAGCTGCGCGGCGGAAACCATCTTCACAGGGCTGGGCGGCGGCGGCTTCGCCACGTGCTACGACCACGGCACCGGTGAAGTGGCGTGCGTGGACTTCTTTGTCAGCGTTCCCGGGCTGGATGGCAAGCACCGCAGCTCCGGGACAGCCATCGAAGTGATGTTCGTCGGACAGCAGATGCCATACGAGATCGGACCCGCGACCGTTGCCGTACCGGGCGTTCCGGCAGGTGCACTGCACCTCTGGCGCCGGTGGGGACGGCTGCCGTGGGTCGATGTGGTGAAGCCCGGCCTTCATGTCGCGTCGGAGGGTTCCCCATTCTCCGATGCCCACGCCGTGCTGCTGCCTCGAATCGCTCCCGCGATGTGTGTAGGTGAGGGAATCAAGGTCTACCAACGCGCAGACGGGAGCTATCTGCAGGGCGGCGACCGGCTTATCCATCCCGATCATTTCCGGGCCTACGAATTACTCGCGGACGAACCAGACGCTTTCTACCGGGGTGAGTACGCCGAGGCGCTGGTGGCGGCCGTGGACGATGGCGGCGCGCTCAGTCACGAAGATCTCAAGGCGTACGCGGTGGTGGAGTCGGCGCCACGCACGGCGGAGATTGATGGATTCACCGTCTACGCGCGGGGAAACGATCTGGACGACGTGCTGCGGACGTTGGATCATGCCGGCGAGCACATCCCGAGCGACCCGGCGACCGATCCAGCGTCGGCGCTGGGGTTGGTCCAGGCCTTGCGAGCGCCGGCAAAGCGGGCCGAGACGACGAACATCGTGGCGGTCGACGAGAACGGCGACGGCTGTGTCATCACCACCAGCCTGGGCCTCGGCTCGGGGGTCTGGGTACCAGGTTTCGGAGTTCACCTGAACTCGATGTTGGGCGAGGGTGAGCTGGTTCGCGAACAGCTCGAGCCCGGGGTACGGATGGGCTCGATGATGTCGCCGCTGGTCGCCCTCGATGATCACGGGCTCGCTCTCATCGCGGGCGCGGCGGGCGGCAGCCGGATCCGACCGGCTCTGGTCCAATGCATGTTGCGCATGTTGCGCGGGATGCCGCCGCAGGAGGCGATCGACGCGCCCCGGCTCCATGCACTGCGCGACCTCGTACGACTCGAGCCCGGCTTCGCACCCGAGGTGCTCACAGCGCTGCGGTCGGCCGGGCACCGGGTCGCCGTCACTGATCATCGCGATCCATACTTCGGCGGCGTCTCGGCGATCAGCCCCTTGGGCGGTGGCGCTGATCCCCGTCGCAGCGGCTACGTGATCATGCTCTAACCCGGCATCCTCGCACCCGATGCCCGTGCATAGGGTCGGGGCGTGACAATCCCCTCCTCGACCTATCGCCTTCAGGTCCAGCGAGACTTCACGCTCTACGACGCGGCCGCCCTGACTGGCTACCTGCGTGACCTTGGCGTGGGGGCGGTCTATCTCTCCCCACTGCTCCAGTCGACCATCGGCTCAGATCATGGGTACGACACGACCGACGTCACTCGAGTCGATCGCGATCGAGGCGGGGAGGAGGGCCTCCAAGAGCTGCTGGCGTCGGCGCGGGCCGCGGACCTGGGCATTGTGATAGACATCGTGCCGAACCATCTGGGCATTTCGGTGCCCGCCGAGAACCCGGCATGGTGGGACGTGCTGCGGCTGGGGCCGGATTCGGAGTACGCAGGCTGGTTTGACATCGACTGGAGTCGCGGCCGGATCGTGGTGCCGATCTTGGGCGACGATCCGACGCTGAGTCTCCAGGGCGGCGAGCTGCGCTACTTCGAGCACCGTTTTCCGTTGGCACCAGGGAGCTGGCAGCAGGGAGACGAGCCAGAAGCGGTCCATAGTCGCCAGCACTATGAATTGGTGCACCATTCACGGGGAAACGCCGAGCTCAACTATCGGCGCTTCTTTGCCATCACCACACTGGCTGGCGTACGACAGGAAGATCCGGCGGTCTTCGACGCCACGCACCATCGAATAGAGCGCTGGATCGACGCGGGCATCGACGGGTTGCGGATCGACCATCCAGATGGCCTTCTCGATCCAGCCGGTTACCTGGAGCAGTTGCGAACCATCGCGCCGGACGCATGGATCACGGTCGAAAAGATCTTGGAGACCGGAGAAGATCTGCCGGCTCAGTGGCCCGTTTCCGGCACCACCGGCTATGACGCCATGCGCGAGGTCAACGGAGTCTTCGTCGATCCGGCGCAAGAAGTCGCCTTCACAGATCTTTACCAGCGGTTGTCGGGTGATCGGCGCACACTGGCCGAGCATCTCGAGGCGGCCAAGCGGATGGTCGTGACCAAGCTGCTGCCAGCGGAAATCAGGCGGATGGCGGCGCTGGTGCCCGAGATCCCGGAGGCGAGGGCCGCTCTCGCGGAGGTCGCCGTGGCCTTTGAGGTTTACCGGTCCTACCTGCCGGAGGGCGCCGAGCATCTCGACCGCGCACTCACCGTGGCCGCGAAGCGACGTCCGGAGCTCAAGCTCGCGCTTGATCAACTCGCGGCCCGCCTCCATGATCATCGCGACGAGCTTGCGGGGCGCATGCAACAGCTGACCGGCGCCACCATGGCCAAAGGCGCCGAGGACACCGCCTATTACCGGTACGCACGCTTCGTGGCCTTGAACGAGGTCGGCGGGAATCCCGACCAGTTCGGCATTCCGGTCGAGGAGTTCCACCGACTCCAGGCGGACCGCCAAGATCATCAGCCGGAGTCCATGACCGGCCTGTCGACCCATGACACAAAACGCGGCGAGGACGTACGGGCTCGGCTCGCTGTCTTGTCGGAGGTGCCCGACGACTGGGGCCGCTTCGCCGAGCACTTCCTGGAGTCCACGAGCATTCCCAATCCGGCCTTCTGCTACTTCCTGGCTCAGAGCCTGGCCGGAACCGGTCCGATCGAACGCGAGCGGATGCATCACTACACCGAGAAAGCGATGCGCGAGGCGTCCAACGGAACCAGCTGGACCGAGCCCGATCAGGCCTTCGAAACCTCAGTGCACGCGGCCGTCGATGCCGCCTATGACGAACCCGAGCTGCGGGCGGCGTGGGACGAGCTGGACGCACTGATCACCGGCCCCGGCTGGTCGAACGCACTGGGTCAAAAGCTCATCCAGCTCACCATGCCGGGCGTACCGGACGTCTTCCAGGGCTCCGAGATCTGGGAGAACTCCCTGGTCGACCCTGACAATCGCCGCCCCGTGGACTTCGGGGCACGGGCGGAACTGCTGGCCCGGGTGACGGAAGGTCGCCCGCCGGTTGACGACACCGGCATTGCGAAGCTGTGGGTCACCCGCCAGGCACTCCGGATCCGCCGTGAGCGCCCGGACTGGTTCGGCAGCTACCAACCGGTCCTCGGCATGGGATCAGAACGCGATCACCTGGTGGGCTTCGACCGTGGCGGCGCGATCACCCTTGCCACCCGGCTGCCAGTCCGCCTGGCAGCGGCCGGCAGCTGGGGAGACACACGACTGACGCTGCGAAATCGGTATGTTGATCAACTCACCGGCCGAAGAGCACAGGGCGACGTGCTGCTCAGTGAACTCCTCGCTGACTACCCGGTGGCACTCCTGGCGCCGGCTTGAGCTGTCATCTAATCCAAGACGAAGGTCACCAGCAAGTTGACCCGGTAACCGCTGATCTGGCCATCGCTGACCTCGACCGACTGCTCTTTGACCCACGCTGATGTGACGCCGCGAAGTGTGGAATTGGCTCTGTCGAGGCCGATCTTCACGGCATCCTCGAAGCTGGTGTCGGACTTGGCGCTGATCTCGGTGACGCGGGCGACAGAGCCTGCCACGGTGACCTCCTGTAGTCGTGATCGAGTGCTGACCATTCAATCGCAGCCGCACGAGCTCGAACAGCCGGGGTCACCGTTCGCGAATCGAACCCCGGGACGACGAAGGCCCCGGTCCATGACGGTCCGGGGCCTTCGTCGTTGATCAGGCAAGCATGTCAAGCTCGTACGACCGGGATGCGTCAGCTGCGGATCGTCCGGCCGCGGATCGTCACTTCAGGATTTTCGTCACCCGTCCGGCGCCCACCGTACGGCCGCCCTC
>DATFOP010000345.1:0-2347 GCA_035265505.1 Propionibacteriaceae bacterium
ACCTTCCAGCGCGGGCCTTGCGGCGTATCCGACACCTCGACGCCGAGCTCGGCAAGCGCATCGCGGATGGCGTCGGCACTGGCGAAGTCCTTGCGCTCCCGGGCCGCAGCGCGCTGCTTGAGCAGCTCGGCGATCAACCCGTCCACTATCGCCACCAGGCGGTGATCGTCGCCGCCCCGTTGCCAGGCCTCACCGGCTGCGTCCAGTCCCAAGATCGACAACATGGCGTTCACTTCACCCAGCCGAGCAGCCACCTGATCTTGGTCGCCAGCATCGAGAGCCAGGTTGCCGTCCCGGACCGCCGAGTGCAGCACCGCGACCGCGGCCGGCGTACCAAGATCATCGTTCATGGCCGCGATGAATTCCTCCGGAACTCGATCAGATGCCGCCCCGACCAGGTCGGACGCGCGCCGAACGAAGTTGTCGATCCGCTCCAGAGCCGCGACGGATTCGGCGACCGCGCCATCGGAGTATTCGATCGTGGAACGGTAGTGCGGCTGAAGCAGATAGAGCCGCACCGCACGGGCTGGAAACCGCTTGATCACTTCGGAGACCAGGGCACCGTTGCCGAGCGACTTGCTCATCTTCTCCCCAGCGGCGGTCAACAGCGCGTTGTGCATCCAGTAACGAGCAAAGGCGCGACCCGCGGCAGTCGACTGGGCAAGCTCGTTCTCATGATGGGGAAAGCGAAGATCAAGCCCGCCGCCGTGGATGTCGAACTCATCACCGAGATACTTGCCGGCCATGGCCGAGCACTCCAGGTGCCAGCCGGGCCGGCCGCGTCCCCAGGGGGTGTCCCAGCTCGCGGTCTCCGGCTCGGATTCCTTGTGGCCCTTCCACAAGGCGAAGTCACGGGAGTCATGCTTGCCGCGTGGATCGGCATCCCCGGCAGGCTCCATGTCCTCGATCCTCTGACGGGACAACGAGCCGTACGACGGCCAGGACTTCACATCGAAGTACACGTCTCCCGAGCCGTCGTCGGCGGCGTAGGCGTGACCGCGCTTGATCAATTCTGTGATCATCTCGATCATCTCGGGCACGTGTCCGGTGGCGCGAGGCTCGTAGGTCGGCGGCAGGCAGCCCAGCGCAGCGTAAGCGTCATGCAGTTCGCGCTCGAAACGGTAGGCGTGGGCGAACCAGGGGGTGCCCGCCTCAGCGGACTTGATCAAGATCTTGTCGTCGATGTCGGTGACATTGGCGATCACGGTGACTTCGTAGCCGCACCAGGTGAGCCAGCGGCGCAAGACGTCAAAGACGACCTCTTTGCGAATGTGCCCGAGGTGCGGCCCGGACTGCACGGTGAGGCCGCAGTGGTAGATCGACACCTGACCGGGGACCAGCGGATCAAAGGCGCGGACAGACCGCGTGGCTGTGTCATACAGCCGGAATGCGCCCACCTTGGCTTTCACTCAGGCAGCCTATCCAGCGCGATCAGCCGTCGTAACGCATCAATACCGTCGTGTAGCGCTTTCCGATCGCGTCGCGACATCTGGGCCAGGTACGGCTCGAGGCTGGTCCCGAACGCAGCCTGCATCTCGGCCAGCTCCTGACGGCCGTTCTCGGTGAGTCGAATACGCCAGGCACGAGCGTCATGGGCGTCCGGTGAGCGCTCGACGAGACCCGCGAGCTCCAGGCGCTTGACGTGATTGGTGATAGTCGGTTGGGAGGAGCGTTCCTGCTCGGCCAGGTCGCTGATCCGGCTCGGTCCGCTGTCGTTGATGCGGGCGAGAATCCTGGCCGCGGCAAAGGACAACCGGATCCGACTGGGCCTCGGCGCCCAGCGCACCACACGGGCCGCGGTGGTGATCAGGTCCTCACCGAGTTGATGCAAGTCCTCGCCCATGCCGCACAGCGTATTGCGAAGACCAGTGACCGGTGAGGTGATCAACTGCGAACCCCTCCGGAAGGGTAGGCCGTCGGTGGCAGCATGGATTGCACGCACAGTGGAGTGCTGTTGCGCCACCGACAGCGGATTGAGGAGCACCGATGGCCGTCGATCGACTGCTGCCCACCGCTGAAGGTGCCGAGCTGGTGGAGCTGGTGCGCGAGATCGCGGAGGCGGAACTCGCCCCGCGGGCCGCCGCGGACGAGACCGCCGGGCGCTTTCCCCGCGACGTCTTCGACACCCTGGGTACCGCAGGAGTGCTCGGCCTGCCTTTTCCGGAGCGGCTTGGCGGGTCCGGGCAGCCGTACGAGGTCTATTTGCAGGCGCTGGAGGAGATTGCCAGGGTGTGGATGAGCGTCGGCATCGGGGTCTCGGTTCACGTGATGTCGTTGGGGCCACTCGAGGATTTCGGCACGCCGGAGCAGCAGCGCGCCTTGCTGCCTCCACTGATCGCCGGCGACC
>DATFOP010000346.1:0-17090 GCA_035265505.1 Propionibacteriaceae bacterium
TACACCGTGGTCGACGGTGGTGCGCATCCCAATCCGAGAAGGCGGCAGAGGGTCACCGTCTCCGCCTGCTAGTCGTCGATGAGCCGTCAGCTGAAGTCGTTCGGCGCATTTTCGGGGAGTACCTGGACGGTCGAGGCGACCGCGCAATCGCTGTCGGGCTGAACCGCGACGGCATCCTTTGCCCTTCTGCCCGTCGCCCGGAGCAGAATCGGCACCGGTCAGCGGACGGGTGGCAGGGCAGCACCGTTCGGGCAATCCTCGAGAATCCTCGGTACACCGGCTACGCGGTGTTCGGTCGCTGGACGAAGCAAGAGACGCTGCTTGACCCCGATGACGTCAGCGCCGGGCATGTCGTGCGTTTCCGTCGGGCCCGGCCAGACCGGATCGTACGTTCGCGTGTTCCGGCCCATCCAGCAATTGTCAGTGTTCAGGACTTCGTTGACGTGCAGTTGCTTCGCCGGTCACGTGGTCGAGGGGCCCGCCACACTCTCGAGCGGTCCCGGACGAAGACCTCGCACCCTTACGCCCTCGGGGGTCGGATTCGCTGCGGCTACTGTCAACGACGGATGGAAGGCGCCGCACGCCAGTGGGGCACCTACTACCGATGTGTCGCGCGGACGCTGGTACCCGGCTCGCCGGCACTCACCAGCCACCCTAAGACCGTCTACTTGCCGGAGGTGGCCGTCCTCGGGCCAGTCAACCGATGGCTCGGCGAGCTCTTCGATCCGGACAACCTCGACCGAACTGTGGCGGCGCTGGTGGCCTCGCAAGGAGGCGACCCAGGTCGGACGGCCGTTGAACAGAGTCTGAAGGACGCCGAGACTCGGCTTCGGTGCTTCCAGGCAGCCATCGCCGCTGGCGTCGACCCTGCCGCGATGGTCGAAGCCATCAATCAAGCGCAAGCCCTTTGCACGGCGGCCCTGGATGCGCTGAACAGCAGGTCGGCGGCTCGTGTCACTGACCGCGGCGGACGTTCGTGCCATGGTCGGTGCCATGGGCGACATCGGGGAGGCCCTCAACCGCGCGGAACCCACGATGCTCGGGTCGCTCTACGAAGCGCTACGGATGGAGGCGATGTACGACGCCGAGGCTCGCGTCGTCACTGTCACCATCCGTCCCGCAAATGTGGCTAAGACTTGTGTCCGAGGGGGGACTTGAACCCCCATGCCCTACACGGGCACTAGCACCTCAAGCTAGCGCGTCTACCTATTCCGCCACCCGGACCGGCGCCTGTCCGGTCGCCCGGACGGCGGGGGAAACTATAGCAAGCTGGCCGCCATCGCAGCCGTGGGAAGATGAGTCGGTGACCACCCCGTACGCGCCCGACGCCGAAGTGGTGGCGATCTGTCAGGACTTGATCAGGATTGACACCACGAACTTCGGGCCGGAGCCGGGTCCCGGGGAACGTCGGGCCGCCGAGTGGGTGGCCGAGCTGCTCGACGAGGTGAATATCTCGGTCGAACTTTTCGAGTCAGCGCCGAAGCGGACGTCGTTGATCGCGCATTGGGAGCCGGAGGGTGTCGACCAGAGCGCCCCACCGCTGTTGCTTCATGGCCATCTGGACGTTGTGCCCGCGAATGCCGACGACTGGTCAGTGGATCCGTTCGCCGGAGAGATCGCTGACGACTGCGTCTGGGGTCGCGGCGCGGTGGACATGAAGGACTTCGACGCGATGATCTTGAGCGTGGTCCGGGCCCGAGCGCGGGCGGGTGTGGCGCCGCGCCGGCCTATCCGCCTGGTGTTCACCGCCGACGAGGAGGCCGGCAGCGTCCTGGGCGCTCACTGGTTGGTCGATCATCATCCCGAGGTCGTCGAAGGATGTAGCGAAGCCATTGGCGAAGTCGGCGGCTTCTCGCTCACCCTGAGAGATGATCTTCGGCTCTATCCCATCCAGACTGCCGAAAAGGGTCTTGTTTGGCTGGACTTGATCGCCGAGGGCCGGGCAGGGCACGGCTCATTCCGGCATGATCAGAATGCGATCACCGAGCTCGCTGCAGTCGTCGCCCGGATCGGCAGCTACGAATGGCCGCACAAGATCACCGATGCCCAGCGCGCCTTCCTGGACGCCGTCTGCGAGGCATTCGATATCGATCTTGATCCGGACCGCGCCGAAGAAACCTTGGCCAGGTTGGGCAGCATCTCCCGGATGGTGGGCGCGACCATGTCCAACACGGCCAATCCGACCATGCTGAGGGCCGGTTACAAGCACAACGTCATCCCTGGTTCAGCCTCGGCAGGAATCGACGGCCGGTTCGTTCCCGGCGGTCGGGACGAGCTGCTGGCAACCATCACCGATCTGATCGGCGATCGCGTTCGCTACGAACTGACCCTCGAACAGCCGGCCGTGGAAACCGAGTTTTCCGGTGCGCTGGTCGAGGCCATGCAGACCTGCCTCGTCGCCGAGGACCCTGGCGCCAGGACAGTTCCGTACCTGATGAGTGGTGGCACCGACGCCAAGGCGTGGGACCGACTCGGCATCCGTTGCTTCGGGTTCTCGCCGCTGCGGTTGCCACCCGACCTTGACTTCGTCAGCATGTTTCACGGTGTCGACGAGCGGGTGCCTACGTCCTCGCTGGAGTTCGGCGCACGCGTGCTCGACCGGTTCCTGTCCATTGCATAACTCGCAGCTACGCTGGTCGCCCATGAGCAGCGTCCGAGGCGTTGAGTACGAGGTCGAACGCGTCCGCTTGGGTCGGCACTTGTCGGGCCGGGCGGTACGGCAGCTACTCACCGACCACGCTGAGTACGGCGGCTGGGAGCTGACCCGAATACGCCGCTACCGCGACGGGACGCGTGACGTCTGGATCCGGCGCAAGATCATCCGCGTGCCGGCCTCGGTGTGATGGCCGCCCGAGTCTGAGCTGACGGTCGGTCAGGCGGCAAGGCGGCCCGTATGCGGACCGCCGGACACGTCGTCCAGCGCTGCCGCTATCTCCGCCGGCAGAGCTTGATCTTCGACTGCAAGCGCCGGCGCCAGCTGCCCGGCCGTCCGGGCGCCCAGCAACGGTGCGGTGACTCCGGGAGCATCTCGCACCCAGAGGAGGGCGACCTGCAACGGGGTCAACTCCAGGCCATCAGCGGCGCGGACAACCGCCTCCACGACTCCGCGGGACCGCTGCTCAAGGTAGGGCTCGACGAACCAGGCGAAGTGATCGGTCGCCGCCCTCGACCCGCGCGGTGTGCCGGTCCGGTACTGCCCACTTAAGACGCCACGCCCCAGCGGTGACCACGGAAAGAAACCCATGCCGAACGCGCTGACTGCAGGGAGCACCTCCACCTCGGCTCGCCGCGCCAGCAAGGAGTACTCCACTTGGGCGCTGATGATGGGCGTCCGCCCGGGGTAGGCACGCTGCCACGTGGCAGCCTGAGCGGTCTGCCAGCCGACGAAGTTGGACACGCCGGCATAACGCGCCATGCCCGATGACACCGCATGATCAATAGCACTGAGGGACTCTTCCAGCGGTGCCGTTCCCCAAGCGTGAATTTGCCAGACGTCGACATAATCGGTCGCTAGCCGTCGCAGCGATCCAATGAGATCGCGCAGCAGTGCTCGGCGCGAGGTGTCCACGATCCGCTGCCCGTTGCGGATGACGAAGCCCGCCTTCGTCGCGATCACCACATCTTCACGCCGCCCCATCCGGCCGACGAGCTCGCCAACGAGCCGCTCGGAATCACCCGCACCGTAAGCGGCGGCCGTGTCGATCAAGGTGCCGCCGGCATCACAGAACGTCTCCAGCAAACCGCGGGCCTGCTCAGCGCTCGTGTCCCGTCCCCAGGTCATGGTGCCGAGGCCCAGCCGGGAGACTTGCAGCCCGCTGACCCCGACGGGGCGAGTTTCCATGCAGGAGACCTTAACGGCCACGCCCGTCGCCCGGGCGCCACTACCGTGTCTGGTATGCGCCTCGGGCTGAACCTCGGCTATCTGGTCGGCTCCGAGGATCCAACCGGGCAGTTGGAGCTGGCGCGGCAGGCCGAGGTACTCGGATTCTCGGTCGTCTGGGCCGCGGAGGCTTATGGATCAGATAGCCCAACGGTGCTGGCCTGGCTCGCGGCCCAAACGTCGAGCATCGACGTCGGCTCGGCGGTGATGCAGATTCCTGCGCGTACGCCGGCGCTCACCGCGATGACCGCCGCAAGCCTGGACGTGCTCAGCGGCGGTCGCTTTCGGCTGGGGCTCGGCGTGTCCGGGCCGCAAGTGTCGGAGGGCTGGCACGGCGTGCGGTTCTCCTCGCCGTTGGGCCGCACTCGGGAGTACATCACGGTGGTTCGCACCGCCTTGGCACGCCAGACGGTGGCGTTCCAGGGCGATCATTACCAACTTCCGCTGGCTAACGGTCCAGGCAAAGCCCTGAAGCTGACCATCACGTCCGTCAGCGAGCGCATTCCGATCTACCTGGCGGCCGTGGGCCCGAAGAACCTGGAGTTGGCTGGCGAGCTGGCAGACGGCTGGCTCGCGGTTTTCTATGCGCCGGACTACGCGGCTGAGCAGCGTGCACAGATCGCCATCGGGCGAGGCCGGGCCGGTAAGTCGATGGACGGGTTCGATGTCGTTCCCAGTGTGCCGGTGGTGATCGGCGGCGATCCTCGACTGTGTGCTGACGCGGTGCGCCCGTACGCGGCGCTCTATCTCGGCGGCATGGGAAGCCGCGAGAAGAACTTCTATAATGCTCTTGCGGTACGCATGGGCTTCGCGGAGGCGGCCGCGACGGTGCAGGAGCTCTACCTGGACCGTCGTCAGCGGGACGCGATGGCCGCAATCCCCTTCGACTTCCTCGATCAGACGTCGCTGCTCGGCGATCGCGACCGGATCGCCGACCGGCTTCAGAAGCTGGCCGCGTCAGGTGTCACCACCTGCTCGGTCGTTCCCTACGGAAACTCCATCCAGGAAAAGCTGAGCGCGCTGAGGGTCGTCGCCGAGGCGCTCAACCATGCCGGCGTGGGGTAGCGGCGTATCAGTGCGAGCCCTGTGCGTAGCTCGGAGGCAACGGTTCCAAGACGCCGGTCAGCAGAAGCACCGCCAGGGCAACGGCGAGGGCGATCCGATAGATCACGAACGGGAGAAAGTTGTGTGTCGACACGTAGCGCAGGAGCCACGCGATCACGGCGTAGCCGATCAGGAAGGCGACGGACGTGGCCAGGACAATCGGGCCCCACGCTGGTTCGACCGGGTCGTCGGAGATGTCAGCCAGCTTGAAGAATCCTGAGCCGACCACGGCCGGAATCGCCAGCAGGAAGGAGTACTTGGCGGCCGCCACCCGTTGGTAGCCCATGGTGAGGCCAGCCGCGATCGTCGCGCCCGAACGTGACACGCCCGGGATCAGCGCCAGCGATTGCGCGAGGCCGTAGAAAATCCCGTGCTGCCAGGTCAATGACTCGAGCGGCCGAACATTTCGCGCTAGCCGGTCCGCGATCCCGATGATGATGCCGAAACCGGCCAGCATCGCTGCGGTGATCCACAGGTTGCGCAGCGCTGAGTCAATCGCATCCTGAAACAGCACGCCGAGCAGCACAATCGGAAGCGAGCCGATGATGACGAGCCAGCCCATCCGGGCCTCCGGGTCGTCGCGCGGAAGCCGCCCGACCAAGGCGAGCGTCCAGTGCTTGATGATCAACCAGATGTCGCGACGGAAGAACAAGATCACCGCGGCTTCGGTTCCCAACTGGGTGATCGCCGTGAAGGCCGCACCCACATCCTCGCCACCGAAGAACTGGCCGACGAACGATTGGTGGGCGCTGGACGAGATCGGCAAGAACTCGGTGAGTCCTTGCACGATGCCGAGTACAAGCGCCTCCAGCCACCCCATTCCGTACTCCTTGATCTCACCCGCTGCCCCGGTGAAGGCACCCGAAGAACGCTAGACCTTTCCGTCGATCGGGACTGGCCGCGTCCACGGCCCCCCACTCACCGGTACAACTTGGGGATGACCATCCATAGCGAGCACCCGTTCAGTGGCGGCCACCGCGATCCGATCCGTCAGTTCCGTGGCCGGATGGCGGCGCCGGTGAGTATCTGGGCCGCAGCGGCGGGACAGCGTCGGGCCGGCTGGACTGTGTCGTCGTTCTTGGTGGCCGATGGCTCACCGCCCATGGTCGTGGGACTTGTCGACGAGGACAGCGACCTGGCCACCGCCATTTCGGCCGGCTCAACGTTCGCCGTCAGCCTGCTGGCCTGGCAGCACCGCGGTCTGGCAGACGCCTTCGCCGGCCTTGCTCCGGCACCGGGCGGACTCTTCCGCCTCGGGTCGTGGATCGACACCGCGTGGGGACCCGTGCTGACCGACTGCCCAGCCTGGCTCGGGGCTCGCCTGCTCACGACGGTCGGCGAGCATGCGGGCTGGCCCCTGCTGATCCGAGCCGAGATCGAGCATGCCGAAGTCGACGGGGAAGGCGAGGAGCGGCTGCTGGCCCACATCCGCGCCCGCTACGTTCCGCTGAGCGCGCCTTAGACCGCATCAACTAGCCTCGGCAGATGTGACGACGGTCCTGTTGATCCGCCACGGACGTACCGCGGCCAACACCTCGGGCATCCTGGCCGGGCGCACTTCAGGCGTCGAGCTTGACGACGTTGGGGTCAAACAGGCGGCCGAAGCAGGAACCCGGATCGGCTCCCTGCCGCTGCGCGCCATCGTCACCTCCCCGCTGCGACGGTGCCGGCAGACGGCCCAGGCCTTGCAGGCGGCTCGCGCGGGGAGCTGCCCCACCTTGATCGAACAGGCGCTCGTCGAGTGCGGCTACGGTGACTGGACCGGACGCTCGCTGCGCGAGCTCAGCAAGGAGAAGCTGTGGCAAAGCGTCCAGCAGCAGCCTTCCGCTGTGCGGTTTCCCGGCGGCGAGTCGATGACTGAGATGTCGAGCCGTGCGGTGAGTGCGATCCGGAGTTGGGATCGACGGCTCGCGGCTGAGCACGGGGAGGACGCGATCTGGGCGGCCGTCTCGCACGGGGACGTGATCAAGGCAATTCTGGCCGACGCGCTCGGTATGCACCTCGACAGTTTTCAGCGATTGCTGGTTGATCCCGGCTCCGTTTCGGCGGTGCGCTACACCCCGGTCCGGCCGTACGTGGTGACCGTGAATTCCACGGCGGGTGATCTGTCGGGCTTGTTCCGCGCACCTCCCAAGAAGTCACGGGGACGCCGGACCAAGGACCAGCACGATGCCCCTGTCGGGGGCGGCTTGGGCACCGAGGATGCGGTCGACTGAGCTGGCCGACGTGGAATCGGTCGGCGTTACGCTGGGGCGCATGGCGATTCTCGTGCACCGCTATGACTCTCCTGACCGCTTCGTCGCCGGCACGGTCGGTCAGCCTGGTGAGCGCACTTTTTTCCTCCAAGCACGGGAGGGTAACCGGATCACCAGCGTGGCCTGCGAGAAGCAGCAGGTCTCAGTGCTCGCCGAGCATTTGGACCGGGTCTTGAACGAAGTCCACAAGCGCAGCGTCGGCGAGGTGGAGGTTCCGCCGGCATCCACCGCCGCCCGGGATACCGAGCCCCTGGACGCTCCGATCACCGAGGAATTTCGGGTGGGCACGATGACCATCGCCTGGGATCCGACCATTCGCCGGATCGTCATCGAGCTGTTTTCCAACGTCGACGTGGACGCCGAGGAAACCGAGGAGCAGCAACCGGAGCAGCCGCCCGAGGCCGAGGACGAGATCGATGCCGACGAGGTGTTCGTCGTCAAGATCACCGCCTCGTACGCCCGTGATTTCGTCGCCCGAGCCCAAGCTCTTGTCGCCGCCGGCCGCCCGTCGTGCCCGTTCTGCTTGCAGCCCATGGACCCGGCTGGCCACATCTGCCCCCGGGCCAACGGCTATCGGCGTCCTCTGATGTGAGCCCGTTCGGACGCTTGTGACCCATCCAGCACTCACGCCGCTGTTGGGCGGAGATCTGGAGATCACCGGCCGACTGCTGCAGGCGTCCAACGCCACGTTCCTCGCCGACTTGAGGTGTGGCGAGGAGAGGACGCCGTGTGTCTACAAGCCAGCGCAGGGCGAGCGTCCGTTGTGGGATTTTCCGCACGGCACCTTGGGCAAGCGGGAGGTCGCAGCGTACGAAGTGTCGCGGATCGGTGGTTTTGATCTTGTCCCCGTCACCGTCCTGGTCGACGGTCCGCTCGGCCCGGGTTCGCTGCAGCGATGGGTGGACGAAGATCAGGACGAGAGCTTCCAGCTGGTCGACTTAGTGGCCACGGCGAGCTTGCCACTGGAGGGATGGTTCACCTGTGTGGAGGGCTTGGGCGCGGATGATCGGCCGGTGTCGGTGATCCACGCCGACCGACCTGATCTGCGGTTGCTCGCCGTCTTCGACGTCTTGATCAACAACGCCGACCGCAAAGGCGGGCACATTCTGGGTAGCGCTGGGCGTGTCTTCGGTGTCGATCACGGCGTCAGCTTCCACACCGACTCGAAGCTTCGGACCTTGCTGTGGGGTTGGGCAGGCGCGGAGGTTAACGACGCAGAATTGACTGCCGTCGAACAGGCCCGCGATCTGGCACCCGATGAGCTGCAGAAGCTGCTCACTGATGCCGAAATCGATGCCTTTCTCCGTCGGGCCGACCAGCTGCTGCAGCGACGCCGACTACCCCGGCCGCGCGGAGCCTGGCCATCGATTCCCTGGCCTCCATTCTGATCCACCGCCGTTCGCGGGACGCGCGGCGCCGCTGCGTCTGGGTAGGGTGACGCCATGCAGGCCTGGACGGTGCCGCCGGCGCCCAGCCTTCGCCGGGCCGAAATTCGCCGACCGTTACAGCTGTTCGATACCGCCGCGCAGCAGCTAGTTGACGTGCAACCGCACCAGGGAACCGCTCGGATGTACGTCTGCGGAATCACGCCGTACGACGCCACCCACGTCGGGCACGCCAACACCTATGTTGTCTTCGATCTGTTGCACCGGATATGGCGGGACCGAGGCCTGGACGTCAACTATGTGCAGAACGTGACCGATGTCGATGACCCGTTGCTCGAGCGGGCGGCAGAGATCGGTGTGGATTGGCAGGCCCTGGCGGAGGAAGAGACGGAGCTCTTCCGCAATGACATGACGGCGCTCAACGTGCTGCCGCCCCAGCACTATGTCGGAGCGATCGAGTCCATGTCGCTCATCACGCGTCTCATTGAGCAGCTCCAAGAGCGGGGATGGGTCTACCCGGTCGACGATCCCGAATTTCCCGATCTGTACTTTGCGCAGGCGAGTGACCCCCAGTTCGGCTCTTTGTCGCGCCTCGGTGAGGCGGCAGCGATCTCGCTGTTCGCCGAGCGTGGCGGCGACCCAGACCGAGCGGGCAAGAAGGCGCCGCTGGACTGCCTGGTATGGCAGCTGGCGCGCGTCGGTGAGCCGTCCTGGGAGTCGCCGTTCGGTCTCGGCCGACCCGGCTGGCACGTCGAGTGCACCGCGATCGCGCTCGACCTCCTGGGCAGCAACTTCGACGTCCAAGGCGGCGGCACCGATCTGATCTTTCCTCATCATGAGATGTCTGCGGCCGAGGCAAGGGTGGCCACCGATCAGCCATTCGCAAAGGCATATGTGCACAGCGGCATGGTCGGGTTGCACGGGCAGAAGATGTCGAAGTCCATGGGCAATCTGATTCTGGTGTCGAAGCTGCGAGAGTCGGGCATCGATCCCATGGCCATCCGGCTAGCTCTACTGGCTAGTCATTACCGCGACGACTGGGATTGGACTGATGAACTGCTGGCTTCAGCGACTCAACGGCTGGACCGGTGGCGCGAAGCTGTACGGCTTGATGCGGGCATGAATGCTGACGAGACAATCAGCTCGATCCGCGCGGCACTTGACGAGAATCTGAATGCTCCAGCTGCCTTGGCGGCAGTTGATGCCTGGGCAGGCGCGTCCACTGCAATCGACGCGGACGATGTGGATGCTCCTGCCCTCATCGCCCAGGCCTGCGACGCCCTCCTAGGCGTCCGGCTGTGAACAGCCGACTCTGTGTTGCCCACCACTGAGATCAACCCCGCGGCCCGCGGGAACCAGTGGCAGAATGTGCCCGACGAGTACAACAACTCGCGCGTGTTCCGGGGTCGGTGTAATTCCGAACCGGCGGTGATAGTCCGCGAACCGGCCGCATCCAGCGGCTGGCCGATGTGGTGGAACTCCACGACCGACGGTGAAAGTCCGGATGGGAGGTTCACGCGAGTGCGTCGCCGTCGCGTCCCCGATGGACGGGCGTAGACGTCTCTCCACCCCGGCATTCGTGCGACCGGACGAGTGGAGGATCAATGGATCTGCAAGAACTACTCCTGCGGTTGCTGAAGGCCGAACTCCATATCGGGTCGAGCGCCATCCTGTGGCGTGAGATCATCGGCAACGGGTTCGGGCTGGCAAGCGCACTGCTAGGCATGCGGCGAAAGGTTGCCGCCTGGCCCATCGGCATCGTGGGCAACGTGTTGCTCTTCACGGTGTTCGTCGGCAGCGCAATGGGCGGGGCATTCAACACTCCCCAGCAGCTCGACCTGTGGGGGCAGGCCGGCCGCCAGGTGTTCTTCATCGCGGTCAGCCTTTACGGCTGGCTTCGGTGGTACCAGTACCGCCAGGCTCATGCGGGCGAAGGTGTCGGCGTGCGGCCGAAATGGGCCGGGGCGAGCGGGCGCATCCAACTGCTGGCCGGAGCTGTGGTGTTGACAACGCTCTTCTATTTCGTGCTCAGGGCCCTCGGCTCCTGGGGGCCGCTGGCCGACGCATGGATCTTGACCGGATCAATCCTGGCCACGTATGGGATGGCGCGTGGCTGGGTCGAGTTCTGGCTGGTCTGGATCGCGGTCGACGCGGTCGGCGTGCCGCTGCTGCTCAAGGCTCACTACTTTCCGTCGGCGATCATGTACATCGTCTACGGCGCCTTCTGCGTGGTGGGCTTCGTGTTCTGGCTCAGAATCGAACGCCGGGAGCGCGAACGGGCGCATCCCGACGGCGTCGCTGACCCGGTCATCGAAACTGTCGGCTGACTTGGGCCCCGTTCTGCAACGGCCTCGGCAGTAGGGTGGTCGGCCATGACCGACCCTCCGGCCGGCAAGAGCTTCGACGACCTGTACGCGGAGCTTCGCCGCAAGGTAACCGAGCGCACGCCAGGCTCGGCGACCGTGGCCTGGGTCGACGCCGGGGTGCACGAGATCGGTAAGAAGATCGTCGAGGAAGCGGCTGAAGTCTGGATGGCGGCTGAATACCAGTCCAATACCGAGGCCGCCCTGGAGATCAGCCAGCTGCTCTATCACTTGCAGGTGCTGGCGATCGCCCTTGATCTTGACCTCGAAGATATCTACGCCCACCTCTGAGCCCCCAACCTAGGATGAGGCCCGTGACGTCGACGGTGCCCGGGGGCAAGGCGGTGATCCGAGTCGCCGTTCCCAACAAGGGCGCTCTGTCGGAGCCGGCGGCCGACATGCTCCACGAGGCGGGTTACCTGCAGCGGGCCGACGCGAAGGAACTCGCGCTCCTGGACGAGTCGAATGGCGTGGAGTTCTTCTACCTTCGGCCACGAGACATCGCGGTCTACGTCGGGGAAGGAACGCTCGACGTCGGCATCACGGGCCGCGACATGCTGCTGGATTCCCACGCCAATGCCGTCGAGGTCATGCCGCTTGGATTCGGCCGCAGCCGCTTCAGGTTCGCCGCTCCAGCCGGCAGCGACCTGGCGGTGGAAAAGCTCCACGATCTTCGACTGGCGACCTCCTATCCGGGACTGGTCGACGCCTATCTGGAGGCTCAAGGCGTGAGCACCCGGCTGATCGCGCTGGATGGTGCCGTGGAAACCGCGATCCGCTTGGGTGTGGCCGATGTGATCGCCGATGTCGTCGAAACCGGAAGCACGTTGCGCCAGGCCGGTCTGGAACTCTTCGGTGACTCGATCCTCGAGTCGGAAGCGGTCCTGATCCGCCGGAAAGGCACGCCAGCGCCCGCCGGGCTCGATCAGCTGGAGCGCAGATTGAACGGCGTGCTGGTGGCGCGGAACTACGTGATGATGGACTACGACGTCAGTGATGCCGTAGTTGACCGGGCTTGTGCCATCACGCCCGGGCTGGAGTCGCCAACCGTGTCACCGTTGGCGCGTGAGGGTTGGCACGCCGTACGGGCCATGGTGCCGAGAAGCGACGCTCA
This sequence comes from Propionibacteriaceae bacterium, assembly GCA_035265505.1. Classification (GTDB taxonomy): domain Bacteria; phylum Actinomycetota; class Actinomycetes; order Propionibacteriales; family Propionibacteriaceae; genus Microlunatus. The sequence goes on from DATFOP010000346.1 coordinate 12,102, forward strand.
GCAGTTGATGGACGATCTGTGGTCACTAGGGGCGCGGGCCATCCTGGTGACCGACATCGCCGCCTGCCGGATCTGATCGGGTGCCGTCCGAGCCTGCTGAAGACGCGTACACGGCCCGGCCGCGCCGGTTGCAGGTGATCACCGGGGCGTTCGGCGTTGCGCTCGTGGCACTCGCGGCCGTGGGCTGGTACGCGCTCCCGTCCACCATCCAAATCCTGTTCACGTTCTCCCAGCTGTTGACCCTGGTTGTCATCTTGGCGTCGATCCTGTTTGTGATGGGCGTCATCGCCGCGAGCTATGTCCGAGCCGACAGCAGCGGCCTCCAGCTGCGTAACGGCTTGCGTACCCATGTCATCCCATGGTCGCGGGTCCACAAGATCCTGCTGCGCCGAGGCGACCCGTGGGCGTTCGTGTTGCTCCTGCCAACTGACGGGCGTCCGTTCGAAGTTGACCTTGATGCCGACAAACAGATGCTGATGGGGATCATCGCCACGGAGGGCGCGGCGGCGCGCCTTGCGGTGGAGGAGCTACGGCAGCGCCATCGGCGCTACCGCCTCCGAAACTAGGCCCTACTCAATGCCACGCGACTTGAGCAGCGCTTCGATCTCGGCCATTTCTTCGTCAATCGGCTGCGCGGGAGGCTTACCACCTTTACGGGTGGCGGTGGCGGCTGGCAGCGATCCCGCAGAGGAGGGTGACGCCACTGACTTCGACTTCCTGGCCGCGGTCCGGCGAGCGAGGAGGCCGCCGACGATCCATAGCACCACACAGAGCCCGAGCAGTGCCAGACCGAACCAGACCGGCGGTGAGAAGATGATCTCCGATGCCCAGGTGCCGGCCGCAACGATGCCGTTCCAGAGCAGGCGAAGCAGGCCGCTGAAGTAGAGGGCGATCGGAGCCAGAGCCAGCGCGATCGCTTGGATGACCCGGCCCTTGTTGCCCCGACGCCACGCGAAGCCGGCGGCGATGACGCCAAGCAAGGTCAGGCCCACACAGAGGGGCAACAGCACAGTGTCCACGGCTGGCATCTCTTCACCTTGCCACAGTCGACCAAGCCTGCCGATCCGGGAGAGCACGGGCTGCACCCCGATCTCAGGCCTCCGTACTGTGGTCTGGTGGACCACGAGCGGCGCCTGACGGCTTCTGCCTTTCCCCGTGATGACGGCAGGGCCTCCGCCGAGACCCGGAAACTGATGGCGGCGGCCGGCGGTGAGGCCAATCCTCACGCCTACCTGCGCGCCGTGGCATTCCTGTGCGTTGATCGCCTGCTGGTCCCCGTGGTGGCCACCGCCACCCGGATGGCACGGACGGCGGGCGCGCTGGTCTCCGACAAGGAAGCTGAAATGGCGGTCGTCCTGCTGCAAGGTCAAGACGGTCGCAGAGCCATGCTGGCCTTCACAGGTCTCGACTCACTCCAGCTCTGGCAGGAAGGTGCGCGTCCGGTGCCGGTAACCCTGGACGTAGCCGCGAAGACGGCGTTGGCCGAGGGCGCTGCGACTCTGCTGATCGACCCGGCGGGACCTTTCACGCTAGCCATTGAGGAGGTACTGCTCGACAATCTAGCCGCGGGCCACCGGCTGCTCGAGACCCAGCCGAACGTCTTCGGCTGGGCAGTCCCCACTCCCCACAGGCCGCGTATGCCCTCGGAATAGGAAGCGCGGGTGGTAACGTTTTGATTGACCGATCCGGTGTCGCACTGGATCTGCAAGTGGAGACCCGATCTCCCACCCGAGCGACGAGCCAGCACTGGTTGCCGGGTCAGTCTGCGGAAGCGGCCAAGGCCGTCGTCCGTGGTCTTGACGGGTCTTCGCAACGAGCGTTGGCCCGTTCGGCTTTTCGGGCTCGTTTGGGCAGATCATTTCCGGCGCAGGCACCGGTTCCCGTTTACAACACATGGAGGGCATATCAGCACCGAACCGCGAATCAACGACCGTATTCGCGTCCCCGAAGTCCGGCTCGTCGGGCCGGCGGGGGAGCAGGTAGGGATCGTAAAGATCGAAATGGCCTTGCAGCTTGCCCGCGAGGCCGAGCTGGACCTGGTGGAAGTCGCTCCGATGGCGCGTCCGCCGGTCGCCAAGCTCATGGACTACGGCAAGTTCAAGTATGAGAACGCGCAGAAGGCTCGCGAGAGTAGGCGCCACCAGACCAACACCGTGATCAAGGAAATGAAGCTCCGACCGAAGATCGACATTCACGACTACGAGACCAAGAAGGGTCACGTCGTGCGTTTCCTCAAGGCCGGTGACAAGGTCAAGATCACGATTATGTTCCGCGGCCGTGAGCAGTCCCGGCCAGAGCTCGGCTACAACTTGTTGAAGAAGCTCGCGGCGGACGTGGACGAGTTCGGATTCGTCGAGTCCTCGCCGAAGCAAGATGGCCGGAACATGCTCATGGTTCTTGGCCCGCACAAGAAGAAGGTCGAAGCTCGCGCTGATGTCCGCGCCGAGCGGGACCGGCGTGCGGCCGAGCGGCAGGCCGACGCTGACGCCGAGCGCACAGAAGCCGCGGCCAGCCGAGCCAAGGCCGCGGCCGAGCCGGTCGTGAAGAAGCGCCGTGGGCCAGCCGACAACCTCGATCCGGATCTCGATCTGAACTAGGAGCCGACGCAACCGTCCGGATGATCGGCGGTCAGCGACGTAGCGAGCACGACCAGACGAAATGGAGTGGCAGAGATGCCGAAGATGAAGACGCACTCCGGTGCCAAAAAACGGTTCCGGTTCACCGGAACGGGCAAGATCATGCACCGCAAGGCGGGCAAGATGCACCTCAACGAGCACAAGCCCAGCACCCGGACTCGCCGCCTCGACGGGGATGCCGTGCTGGCACCTGGCGACGCCAACAAGGCTCGGCGGCTGCTCGGCAAGCGAGCCTGACACCACCCGCCTGAGAACAAGGAGTAACGACATGGCACGCGTCAAGCGCGCGGTCAACGCACACAAGAAACGGCGCGAGGTCCTCGAGCAGGCATCTGGCTACCGTGGCCAGCGCTCGCGGCTGTACCGCAAGGCCAAGGAGCAGGTCGCCCACTCGCTCGTCTATGCCTACCGTGACCGCCGGGCACGGAAAGGCGATTTCCGCAAGCTCTGGATCCAGCGGATCAACGCCGCGGCTCGAGCTGAGGGGATGACGTACAACCGTTTCATCGCCGGCCTGAAGGCCGCCGGCGTGGATGTCGATCGCAAGATCTTGGCTGACCTGGCGGTCACCGATCCGGCTGCTTTTTCGGCGCTGGTCGAGGTCGCGCGCAGCAACGCGGCGGCGACCGACAGCACCGCGGCCTAGGGCCCCGAATCGCCGATCTTGGACGAGTCGGTCAGACCTGCCGCTGCCTCGCAGAGTGAGCTCAGGTCGGCTCGACGGCTGATGCGGCGCAAGGACAGAGCGGCAGACGGGCGCTTTCTTGCCGAGGGTCCCCAGGCCGTACGTGAAGCGCTGGGGGCGCCGGACTGCGTGGAGTCCCTGCTGGTGAGCGTGTCGAGCCTGGACAGGCACCCCGAATTGATGGCGACCGCCCATCGGGCCGGCGTGCCTGTGCGTACGGCCGCGGACCGGGTTCTTGCCTCACTGACCGATACGTCCAGTCCGCAAGGTGTGGTTGCCGTCTGCCGCATGATCGACCGCCCATTGGCCGATGCCCTTGGCACCCGTCCGGCTCTCGTCGTCTGCTGCGCTCGAGTCCGCGACCCAGGCAACGCCGGAACGGTGATCCGGTGCGCGGATGCATTCGGCGCGGATGCCGTGATCTTGAGCGAAGGCTCGGTCGACGCCTACAACTCCAAGACCGTCCGATCCAGTGCCGGCAGCCTCTTTCATGTGCCTCTCGTTCTCGGAGTGGCGCTGCGCGAGGTCGTCGCAGCGGCGAGCGCCAACGGGCTCCAGGTTTTGGCCGCCGATGGGCGCGGGTTGGTCGATCTGGACGAGATGAGTACTAGCGGTGCGCTGGCGAGGCCCAGCCTGTGGCTCTTCGGTAACGAAGCATGGGGGTTGCGTGCCGATGACGCCGCGCTGGCCGACCAGTCGATACGGGTGCCGATCTACGGCGCGGCGGAAAGCCTCAACCTCGCCGCGGCTGCGGCCGTGTGCCTCTATGCCACGTCGACCGCCCAGCGCAAGGGGACCGCTGGTCCGGCGCCCCAAACTCACTCGCCTGCCGAGCCGGTGCGTTCCTAGACTGTCCCGGGTGCACGCCGCGTCCAGCCCACTCACGAGGGGAGCCCATGTCCGGGCCGAACACCAGTTATGACCCCGTCCAAGTCACACCGTTGAGTGCCGACAGTGTCCAGGAGATGGTGGTCGAGGCGCTGACTGCGTTTGCAGCGGCTGCCACGGTGGCTGAGCTGAAGCAGGCGCGCCTGGCCCATGCCGGCGACCGATCACCGATTGCACTGGCCAACCGGGAGATCGGGGCTCTACCGCCCGAGGCTCGCAAAGGCGCTGGAGCTCGAGTCGGCCAGGCGCGTGGACGGATTTCCGAAGCGCTTCGCGCCCGGGAGGCGGAGATCTCGGCGGCCGAGCTCGCCCGCACCCTGGTAGCGGAGCGGGTCGACGTCACACTCCCCGTGCCGCTACAGCCAGAGGGGGCAGTGCACCCGGTCACGGCACTGATGCACCTGATGGAAGACGTCTTCGTCGCGATGGGCTGGGAGGTCGCCGAGGGGCCCGAGCTGGAAGCCGAATGGATGAACTTCGATGCCCTGAACTTCATCCCCGACCATCCAGCGCGGACCATGCAGGACACCCTCTTCGTCGCCCCGGAGGATAGCGGTGTCATCCTTCGAACCCACACCTCGCCGGTGCAAATCCGCTCAATGCTGACGAGGGACCTTCCCATTTACGTTGTCTGCCCCGGAAAGGTGTTCCGGGCCGACGAATACGACGCCACGCACCTGCCGGTCTTCCACCAGATCGAAGGACTCGTGGTCGACAAGGGAATCACCCTGGGCCACCTCCGCGGCACCCTTGATCATTTCGCGCAGGCGATGTTCGGCG